>JAGLEG010000185.1 GCA_023145185.1 Thermoplasmata archaeon | reverse complement strand
GTCGATCACGTGAACTGGTATTTCATCGACATGGACGTCGAGGACGTACTGTTCGGCAGACCGTTCATCTATCACACGTTCGAAGATCCTGGATCATACCAGGTCAAGGCCGATGTGGTGGATGGCTCTGGAAACAGCGCCAACATAACCATCAACATCACGATACTGGACAACACCCCGCCGGAGATCATTGGGATCGCTGACATGGGGGTGACCCTTGGGTCCGTTGTAGTTCTGAATGCCACCGGATGCCTCGATGACAACCCGCAACATCCTGAACCCGGGTGGATCGATTACACCTGGAACGTCAGGGGGATAGAGGTCGACGGGGCCCTTGTGGTTAACGATACGTTCCAGGGAATGGTCGTGGAGGTTCTGCTTGAGATCCCCGGCGTATACGTTTGCGACCTCGTCATAGAGGATGGGGCAGGTCTCACCAATTCCACGTCGTTCAATATATCCATCGTGGATATCACACGCCCCGAACCTGTAATGGGTTTGCCTGACCTGAAGGGGATGTCGGTGAACGTGGTGTACAACTTCACATCGTACGGGAGCCACGATGACGATCCGCTTCTTGTGGAGAGGGGGACGTATCTCTGGAACTTCACGCACCTGGACCACTATGAGCCGGTGATGGGAGGGGGGTCGATGGGCTCCTGGGAGATTGTGAACACCACCGCGTTTTTTTCATTTCCAGATTCGGGATATTGGCTCATTTCGCTTGTGATCGTCGACGGCTCGGGCAACCGCAACAGGACGGATGTCACCATCTACGTCAAGGATGACACCTATCCCGTGGTGGCCCTGGATATCCCGGACGTGATAGACGAGGACACAGGCTATTTCCTTGACTGCAGGAACACGACGGACAACAACCGGGTGGATGCTATTCTGTACGAGATACGTGCAGGAGGCGAGGCAGGTGATCTGGTATTTTCCGGATCCCTCAGCGTGATCTCACTGACGCCGGAGCTGTATGTGGACCAGGAGGAACTCTACTTCTCGATATCCGATCCCGGCCAGTACACCATCATCCTGCTTGCACGGGATAACGACGGCCTCGAATCCTCAGTATCAAGGTCGGTGGCCGTAATGGATATCACTTCCCCCGTCCCAGCCTTCAACCTCACATCCGGCACATTGAATGTGGGCGAAACGATCTACCTTTCGGGGGCCCCTTCCTGGGACAACGTGAGGATAAGCTCATTTCAATGGTCGGTGAACGGGACGGATATCACCTATCAGGGTGGAGGGGAGTTCATTTGGGAGGATCTCCCCGAGGGGGAGTTCGTGATAACGCTCATAGTGCTGGATGAGGCGGGCAACACCGGGGAAGGATATTTCTACCTGACCGTAGAACCATTGGATGAACAGATATCATCCGTGGATGGGTCTTCCCCCGCCGCACTGATCCTGTGGCTGGCGGCCTTTGGGGCCATGCTCCTCCTTCTCCTTATCGCCGTCCTCTTCGTGAGGGCGAAGAAAAAGAGCCGCTCGGGTGAGCCCCCTGCCCCCGATAGCGCATCGGAGGAGTGATCTGGAACCAGGGGCGGATAAGCAACTGTTAAATAACATTTACAGGGATAACTTAACGCCTCCTGGGAAGGAGTTCTTTAAAGGATGTGATAACATGAAAAATGGTTTTATTACGGTTCTGTCAGCGGCGATCGTTGCTGTGATGGTCCTGCTCACCGGATGTATCGAGGTGACAGATGAGGAGGGCGAAGGGCCAGTTGAATTCTGGAACAGCGCCTATGATTACGAGGCTGTCGTCAATACCACCGAAGGAGTGCAGGGAAAAGTGAGCACGTTCTCCTATACCGAGACGATCTTCAGGGGCGGGGAGAGCGTTGAGTACATCATCGATGGGATCTACGAGGGCGCTTTGTCCACCGAGATCCGCGGCATGGAATACGATTACGGCACCGGCAACTATTCCACCGTCACGGTGGGCACAATTGAGTGCTACGTCGTTCATTACAACATCACCTCGGATCTGGAGGGTTTCCCGACCTGGTACTCAATGAGGGTGTTCATCAAGGTGGATGATGACCAGGATTCAACACATTATACCGTGTTCGATTTCTGGGCCAAGGTGGAGTGCTGGGATTCGGATGGCGAATATTATACTTGGGAGAACCCGGATGCGGTGGATTTCGGCTCGACCATGGACCCCTATGTGAGCGCCGACGGAACGATGAACTCAAACGTTGAGGCTGATATTTTCACCCATCTTTACACCTCGTTCTGGGGCGGGTTCTGGCTCAACTACGAGGAGGGTTTCAGGGATGGAAGGGAAACGGGGATCAATATCGCAGGCATCGCCGGGTGGAGCCATACCACCGATAAGATCGAACATACGGTCGGCTCCCATACGTTCGAGGCATGGGAGGCGAAATCCAAATGGAACGCGGACGATGACAGCTTCGTCAACCAGGCGGTTATCGCGGTATCCTGTCCGATACCTCTGCTGTTCCAGTGGAGGGTCTCCGAGGGTGGTTCAACCGACTCTTTCGAGTACAGGTTGACCTCGATCACCTTCGCATAGATCGGACCTCCGGCCGCCGGGTCCAACCGGCGGCCATCTTTATGTTTTCATTCAGATTATCGTTATATAATTTGAAACCTTTCTGGCCCACAGGGAGAATGTGGGAATGATCGGTAAGAGGTTGATAGCGATATTCTTCGGGTTTCTGTTACTTGTGATGATCGCGCCGACAGCGATGGCGCATGAGGATGGGCTCTTTGCAATAATTATCTGCGAGGAGGGCACATTCGGCTCAGGGGAGGCACCTGGGATCGAAGTGCATACATTCGATAAGGGTGTGAGGTCCGATGTGGATTCACCTCCTTCGGTAATGTTCCGATCTGGAACATCCAATGACGGCAGGGAGATCTACACGACGAAAATGGATACGGGGGTCTACGAGGGGCAGATCAACCTGGTCGACGGTGATCTGGTAGGGTCACCGTATGGGTATACTTATTTCCATGATTCCATCGACCTATCAGAGGATAAAAGCGTTTTCATGACCAGATCGTGGAGTGGAGAGGAGGATGAGCAGTATGACTATCTCCACGACGGGGACCACATGGACCCGACCGTGGTCAAGCTGGAACTGACGGAACTGGAGCAGCAGGGGCTCAACATAGATCATGAGTACATTGACCCCGCAGGATATCCGTGGGGGCCCGGGGAGAGCGTTGAGTTCAGAGTGATGGTGACCCAGGACGGGTTGCTGGTGAACCCCGGATCGATCAATATTACTTACGAGGTTTACCCCGAATACGGGAATTTGGAAGATTCTTACCTGTGGGAGGAGAATGAAATTACCTGCGATAACCGTTCAGTTGGGACCTATGACGCAATTCTGACCATCCCGGCCGATCTCAAGCACAGCGTTGAGATAGAGGTGGAGATAGATGTAAAAACGGAGGCAGACAGGGAGTGGCTGGATTTCGGGCTTGAGATCGATTTCTACCAGGTGTGGTTCCACGACGTCTCCTCGGATGTGAACGACAGAACGTTCGAGCTCCACGTGGCGGATATGGATGGAGTACCCGTGCCGGGGGCGGAGATATTCTTCGAATCCTATTCGGATGGATATATTCAAGACCGGAAGATAGCAGATAGCGAGGGGAAGGCCGAGTTCACCATCACCGAGGTCACCAAACACCTCTATCTGGATGGGTGGGTTGAGAAGGATGGTTTCAATCAGACCTTCGAGGGAGATATCTATCCGGCGATGGATGATGAGGATCCGGATCCTGGCTATTACGTCCCTGAGCCCTACGGGCGGGGTTTCCAGGTCACCACACTGGACGAGTCGTTCGATATGGATGAGAAGGAGATCACGCATCAATACTGGGCATTTTTGGACCGTGAACCAATAGAGAATGGCGCGGTATATTTCTACGCCCACAACGAGAACGAGATCCTCGGATACGGGAAAGCGATGACCAACGATACAGGGGTATTCTCGGTCACATTTGATGCCCCTTCCAACGGCGGTAGATTGGTGACATTGGATCTTGAGACGGACGTAGGATACCACCCATCCCTGTTCGTGGGGTTTGGTTGGGAGGATACGGATACCGATGGTTTCTCGGACGCTTTCGAGCAGGAGGTCGGTACCGACCACCTCTCCATGTTCGACTATCCCGCAGGGATATTTGATACGGATGGGGATGGTTTTCCGGATGATTTCGAGAGACATGAGGGGACGGACCCGGGTGACAAGACTGATTTTCCCCACGGATACATAGACAGCGACGGGGACCAGTATGGCGATCTATATGAGGAATATGTTGGAACCGATCCGTATGATGACGAGGACCATCCCCTGATGATGTTCGACAGCGACGAGGATGGATACGGCGATGATTTCGAGACCTACTACGGGACCGACCCGGAGGATTATTTCGACTATCCCGAGGGATTGGAAGACTCGGATGGGGATGGCAAGGTGGATGGCGAGGAGATGTTCTACGGTACGGACCCCGAGGACGATGAGGATTACCCTACTGACGTGAATACCAGGAACAGCGATGGTGATTCCCTCTACCTAGGCTTCAATACCTACGACCAACAGTTCGACGGGGAGGAGCTGTTCTACGGCACCGACCCGGAGGACGAGGCCGATTACCCATACGATCAATATTCCGAGGATAGCGATCTCGATGATTTTCCAGACCTGGAGGAGATCTACTTTGGGACCGACCCGGAAAATAGGTGGGACTATCCCATGGACCCTTATGAAAAAGATTCCGATCGGGACGGCATCTGCGATCCCGAGGAGGAGTTCTACGGAACAGATCCCTTTGACAGAAATGATGCTCCTGATCGTGAGCCGAGCCCATGGGATCCAAGGTATTCTGACCACAACTCCACCGACGGCAGGATGTACGAACATATCCAGGAGTACCTGTATGGGTATGGCAATGCCCTTGACTCCCTCATGAGCGATAGCGTTTATGCCGAGGTCAGGGACTTCAACGTGGGAGGGATGAACACCTTGAAGGTGTCCATAGGTTACGACATCAGCAAGATGGGGTTTGGCGTATTCTTTGTGGGAAATCTGGATGACCTCTCATCTTCCCTGTACGGGGGCGGAAATGTGGAATGGGAGCCGTGGGCGGGCAGCGATACCTTCTTGCTGTTCGAGAACGCCGACGGCGATTACGAGGGTTTCTTCAATATACCCGAGTGCCTCCCCTCGGGCGGTCAGGAGTATACCATTATCGGCGGTTTTGACGATGGGATGATCAATTACGTGGTCGTCAAGGATGGTGTCTCCTCATCTTCGGCGGGAAATCTGGATGATGATGGATCGTTCCTTGAATCCTCGGGAGCTATCGCCGCCGCATGCGGGCTGGGGCTGTTCCTCCTCGTGGTTATCGTGCTCGTGATGTTACTCGTCGTCTCAAGGAAGAGGAAGGAGAAGAAGAGGGGAAACGATCAGAAGGAGGTGAAGAAGGCCAATATTGCAGGTGCCAACCAGGGTGAGATCACCGGTGGGATCGGCGATGACCTTGGGCTGAACGCCGCATTGACAGGAGCTCAGGCCCCGCCTCAGATGCTGCCTCCGCCCGCGGCACCCCCAACGCTCCCGGCTACGGGCCAAACCGCTTTACAGCCGGCTGCCCAACCTGCCGAGAGGGCGTCGCAGGAGGTGCCTGCAGGGCCAGTGAGTGAGGAGGTTGCCACGCCCCCCTCGGAAGCCGCTCCTCCAGCGGTGGTGAAACCAGAGGTGCCGACTCCAGATACCCCGGAGACAACGCAGCCTGCTCCCGTTGGTCAGTTCATGGAAGCGCCCCCTCCGACCGTTCAACCACCTGCAGTTCCGGCCAATGTGCCTCCCGCTCCGGCACCTGCCCCGAAGCAGCCAGGCACCGAACCGCCGGCCACTGTTCAGAAGAACGGGGGCAACGGCTCATTTATTGACGATCTATTCTGATGGGCTGTGGGAACGGTGATCGATTAGGCATGATCCAGCAGGTCCAATGCTATTATAAACTGTAGTGCATTCCATACCATGGCTTCAGAATTCGTGATCCAGGCGGAGAAGCTGACCAAATACTACGGCAGAGCCAGGGGCATAATAGAGGTTGACCTCTCGATATACCGTGGCGAGGTATTCGGCTTTCTGGGCCCGAACGGGGCTGGGAAATCCACCACGATAAGGACCATGCTGGATTATATCAGGCCCACCTCGGGACACGTGCTGGTGAACGGTATGGACCCCCAGAAGGAGGGGGCCAATGTGAGACGTTCAGTGGGGTATCTGCCATCTGATTTCGGAACCTATTCATCTCTTTCGGCCAGGGAGTACCTCTATACGCTCCTTTCCATGATGGATTTCAGGGGAAAGGAGCGGATCGAGGAGCTCTCAAAGAGGTTCCAGCTGGACCTGGGAAGGAGGATCAAGGATTTCTCCAGGGGTAACAGGCAGAAGGTGGGCCTTGTTTCCGCATTCATGCACTCTCCCGATCTCGTGATACTGGACGAGCCCACGACGGGACTGGACCCTCTGATGCAGCAGGAGTTCTACAAGCTTATACATGAGGAGAAGGCGGCGGGAAGGACGATCTTCCTCTCCTCCCACATCCTCGTGGAGGTTGAGACTATTTGTGATCGTGTGGCGATCATCAAGGAGGGCAGGCTGATCCTCACCGAGAAGATGAGCGGTTTCAGGTCCAGGACGGGCAAGGTGATGAAGGTCAGGTTCTCCCACAAGGCCAATGTGGGCCCATTCTCTCACATCAAGGGGGTGAGCAAGGTGGAGGTGGACCCGGAGGACGA
>JAGLEG010000184.1 GCA_023145185.1 Thermoplasmata archaeon | reverse complement strand
TGGGAGGGAAAGGGAGCCAGCTTACCATCGAGACCTCGGACATCACCCTGCTCTCTGATGACCTCACCAGGGTGGTGACCGCCATAAAGCTGAGCAGGAAGACCCTGAACGTCATCAAGCAGAACACGGGCTTTGCCCTGCTTGTGGTCCTGGGCCTCGTCCTATCGGCCTTCTTCGGCATTATCGGACTGGCCATCGGAGTGATAGGGCACGAGGCGTCCGCCCTCATTGTCGTTGCCAACAGCATGAGGCTGATCAGGAGAAAAGAAAAAGAAAGAGAGACCCATCATGATGGTGATGACAGCTGCGGGTGCCCTGTGGAAGAACACGATCACGAGGGAGATGAGGAGCCCTCATCTTGCAGCGTAGATGATAACGAGTGCGGGTGCTCACATTGACGGGGGTGGTGGATATCAAAGATAAGGACCATTTAAAAAAATTGATCGCGATCTCTCTTGTCCTGATATTATCGCTTATGGTTGTGCTGACCATAACGGCCATGGGTCAGGAGGAGGAGCCTGAGCAGGTCCCTCTCTCCCATCACACTTCGCTCTTTCTCACATCCGGAATGGAGCTGGTACCCTCAAAAGCGGACGTCACCTCCGGATCGGTGGGCACAACGGATCTCAGGCTGATCACTGGCGGCGGGTCAGAGCAGTTGGGGACCTGGGAGGCAACACCTGTCATCTCACCTCTCTCAATAGGGGGTTCTTCCAGCTTGAACCTGCAGGTCCAGGGGACGGGGAGCGCTATTTCGTTCACGGCAAGGATATATCTCAATGGAGAGGAGGCCGCATCAGGGACCTCCCGGGAGAGAAACCTCATCTCGGCCACGGATACGTTCGATATCTCCATGAACATGGAGAGGGTGGAACTGGAGGAGGGGGACACCGTTTCCGTGGAGGTGTGGTTCAGCGCAGGGATGAGCAGGGGGGTAGAGCTGTTGTTCGAGCCCACTCAAGCTTCCGCGCTTATATTTTCCTCAAGTCCAGCCCCCATGGAGGTGGAGGTCCACCCGCACGGAGATCACATGGACGTGATGGCCGGCATCACCCTCCCTTGGGGGGTTGAAAGCTTTGTATCCGCTTTGGCAACGCTCTCCGGCGAGGATGAGATGGTGGAGCGGGAAGCTGACAATGTGGAGGAGACAGAGGGGCGGCTGGACATCCTGTGGGAGTTCGGGATACTTCCTCAGGGCGATCTGCTTCTCAACGTGGAGGTCACGGACGCCTCGGGAAACGTCCATTCACAACAGCAGGAGGTCCATCCGGATGACCACGATCACGACCACGGCGGGATAATGATCACATCAGGGAGCCTCTGGCTTCTGGCAGTAGTGGTCGGCGGCGTCTTCGGTGTGGGCTATCTGGGAGGCATCATGCCCCTCTTTTCCTTCTTTGACAACAGGAAGATGAGGTATCTTCTGGCATTCTCTGCAGGTGTGTTCATCGCCACAGCCCTGTTCCATGCACTGCCGGATGCCATAGAGATGATGGGATGGTGGGCCCTTGGTGGGGTGGTTCTGGGCTTTGCAACGCTATATTCCATCGAGCATTTCTTCATCAAGATCATAGACAGGATATTCAAGAAAAAAGGTGGAGAGGGACACAAGCACGGACATGAGGGCGTTAAACTGCACCTTCATGACCATCACTCCGGGGATCACGAGATCATCACGGATGGGGATGTCTGTGACACACCGGCATGCGACCATCATCTTAACCAGTCCAGCCAGGCGGCGTTCTTCGGGGTGTCCCTCCATAACTTCATCGAGGGCATAGTCATCACCACCCTCTTCATGAACCCGGATACACAGGCCATTGGATTGATCGTAATACTCGCCACGATCCTTCACAAGGCCCCCTGCACCTTTTCGATAGCATCCCTCCTGAAGATGGGCGGGTACTCTCCCTCCTCCGTAAGGAAGAGGGTCCTGATACTCCTGGGAATGATGCCCCTTGGTGCGGTCCTCTCCCTGCTTCTGCTGATGAACATCAGCGGGAACCTGATCGCATTCGGGCTCGCATTCAGCGCGGGGACCTTCCTCGAGATCGGGCTGTTGGACCTTCTCCCTGAATCCGTTCGTGATAAAAAAGGGAGGTGGCTCGCGGTGGCTGCAATAGCTGGGGGATTCGCGCTTCTATGGCTCTTCTCCCTCATCCATGCCCATTGATCAGATGAGGTACTGCTGCTTCCGAACGTCCTTCACACCCGAAATGGTGTTCATGAAGTTGCTTAGCTCCTCGAAGTCCCCCTTGAGAACCAGTTGATCAATGCATCTGTGTTCAACGTGTGTATGGGAGGAAGAGTAGATGATGTCCGTGTGATCGTGAACGATGTCCAGGATCCTGTGGGCCTTATCATCATCGTACATCAGGGAGACCAGGAGGTTTCTGGACCCCGCCCCCCTGAGGGACCAGCTGTTCTGTGAGATGAAGTTCTGAAATGCCTCCCTAACGGCGTCCGATCTGCTGGAGTATCCCAGTTTCTCCGTTATGGAATCGAACTCCTTCAGCTCATTTCCCGACAGGGATACGCTGATTACGACCATGAACATTCATATCCGACTGGTTATAATGGATTTCCGGTTCAAAAATGTGACCGGACCCCCGATCACCTTCCCTAAGCCTTTCCGCCTGCACGATATTCCGGCCGATCGTTCGTGGAAAGGATCGGGTCAAGGGCTCCGGCGGTAGGTTGAGATCGTCACTGCGCCGTAAGCCCTGCGGATGCTGTTAGCGTGCCGGAACATCTTTTCACCTATTATCTCGGATAAACCCCCGCTTTGTTTGTATCCTTTAAAATTTCGATAGTGCTCTCCTCCGGCCATCCTCTCTATCATGGTGGCCCCAAACCGTCCAGGGCCCGAGGTCCTCTCATCAAAGATAAAATCCACGACAAGCAGTGTTCCGTCATCTCCCAGTATGCGGTGGGCCTCCTGGATGATCTCCAGCTGGGTCTTACGGTCCTTCTCGTGCAGCGCAAAGCTGAGGATCACGACATCGAACTCACCATCCCCGAAACCGGTTCTCGCCGCATCCTCCCTGTGGACGTTGATGGAATGATCTCCCCTCCTTGCCACCTCGAGCATCGATTCGGAGAGGTCCAGGCAGTGAAGGCTCTTGAAGCCGTTCCTGGAGAGCATCTTGAGCTGATTTCCAGTACCGCAGCAGAGGTCCAGTATCCTGCTCTCCCTGTGATCGATCAGTTCCTTCAACACGGCTTTTCTGATGGGGTTAAGGGCCAGATACAACATGGGGTCGTAGATCTTTGCGGTGAATCCGTATTCCTTTTTCATTTTCTCATCCTTCGGGTATCAGGTCGATCATCATGCCCTTTCAGCCACTCCCTCTTCGTCCATGCCATATTTCTATTGTCCCTTCCTGCAATGATCGATCGCGTCCACAGGGCAGACGTCCCTGCACCTGTTGCACATGTAACACTCCTGTTTCAGATCATCCCTTCCAGCCTCATTGGTCGGGCATGCCTTTTCACATTTTTTGCAATCAATGCATTTATCATTTCGCCTGAGCTTGAAGATGCCTTTTGTGGAGGCCAACGACAGGAGAACGCCATATGGACATAGAAAACGACAGAAGGGCCGATATATGAAAATGCCCACGATCAACAGACCTGGAAATACATAAAAGAATATTGGGGAGACATTGAGGTTGAAAAAGTAATTGACCCCGGTAAAGTTCAAAAGCCCCACGGAAAAGAAGAGGCCCGCAACTATCAATCCAACGGTGAATACCCCTCTGAATATCATCGTCGCCTTCTTGTTCTTGATCTTGAACTTCTTTACGGGAATTAGATACGCCAGCTCCTGGATAGCACCGATCGGGCAGATGTATCCACAGAATATCCTCCCGAAGACGAATGTAAGCACAATGAACAGAAGGAACCCCACAAGAACGATGGGGATCGGCGCTCCAAGCTTATCAGTATCCCTCAGTACAAGAAGCTGAAATTGATACGGGAACATGGGCGCGAATATCAGGAACCCGATCATCGTCGAGATGACAAGGAATACGTATCCTATCTTCCTGTTGAATTTGTCCTTGTTGAATAGATACGCCAGAATGAGCAGAGCAACCACAGCATAGATCATTCCAATTACCTTCGGTATGTTCTCAACTGGCATTATCATTCACCTTTCCTTGCAGTTATCTGTATGCCCATTATTTTTGCACCATCTATTGATCTCATCGATATGGTTGCGGGCTCGCTAATGAGGCACTGCCCTTCATTAATTGTTTTCTTTTCTTGATCTACCATTACATCCACACTACCATCAACGACATAGAACATAACGTGAGAGGGCATATTACAATCGGGTATCTTACCGTCTGCCGGCAGCTTGATAGTTCTTACTTTAAATTCTTCGACATCGTAAATGATATTTTTTTCCCGTTCTTCAAAGGGATGAGCACCCTGAGACTTCAGATCAAATATTTGCATTATCCATTCCTCCTTGATTCTTGAATTTCTGTCCAAGAGCATATGCTCCGTTTCCTATGCGTTTAATTTCTAATAGTTCGATCCCGTTTTTATTGAAGTATTGATCCACCTCCGCATTTAAACGTAGAAATACCTCTCCTCCAAACGAATAGACTGCGAGTAGGAGGCCCCCGGGCCTTAATACACGAACTGCTTCCGATAAGTAGATCGGGGCATTGGAAGTTACGACAAGATCGAACTCGTTATCCTTATAATTCAATTTAGCTGCATTTGCTACCTTGAAAACGATGTTTTGAATACCACGTTTGCGTGCTTTCTTTCGCGCAATATCCAGCATTTCTGTAATTTGATCTATTGCATCGATCGAAGACATTGGAAAGACCTTGGCAACTTCTAATGATGCAAAACCGGTTCCCGTGCATAGGTCTATAATTTTCTGTGGCTTATTGAAGATCCGCCTCAGCCCCTGATCCATGGCCTTATGGAGGTCCTGGCCACCGTCAACCATTCTTTCATCATAGGTTTTGCTAATTTTTGAAGGGAATATTATCATTGCTTTCAAGAATAATTTTGACCCCATTATCCCGGGATGTTTGATAACCCATTTTATCAATGGCGATAAGATAAAGTTCTTTATTTTTACGATACTTACCATGGTTTATCACACTCATGAAGATCTGCTTGCTTTTTTATCGCTCCATTTGATTATTTTCTCGATGGTGATCCCCATGATCACAACGAAGGTGATAGTGAGGGCCAGTCTAAGCAGCATGAACTCCAGCCCCAGGAACCGTAGTTCAACCATCTCCTGAGGTATCTTGATGCAGGCCCATGCTGAAAGGAATATTATGATATTGGACCTCTTGGCCCCTTTTGCAAGCAGGGCTGCAGCCATCGGGAACGCGATGTACAGCGGGCCTGTAGGTAACGCTCCAAGGATCAAGGCAAGGATGATACCCTTTATTCCAGAGGCGTGGCCCAGATACTTTCCGATCAGCTCCTTCGGCACCCACACTGCAAAAAGGCCCAGTATGACCATTATCGCTGGAAGGATCAACATCATCTCTATCAGGAAATCCCACGATGCATCCGACACCCCCTTCTCCTTTTCTGGAAAAATGATGATAAGGGCAAGGGTGGTGATCAGCAACAGCAAGAGAATGATCAGATCCCGCTTCATTCCCTTCTTCGCCTTCTTCTTCTGATCCGGGTTCACAGGATCGCCCCCATGATGAAGGCGATGATTATCGCAATGAGAAAGCTCATCCCACTCCGAAGGAGGGCCATCTTCTTTCCCAGCTCCCTGATCTCAAGGGGCAGCGTGACCGTTCCTATCATGGTCAACGTGGTGATGAAGGCAGCAACAACGGATATGGAGGCGCCTCCGTCCAGAAGGGACGCGGCCAGGGGGAAGGAGAGCAGGGCCGGGATGAACAGGACGGCGCCAAGGAGGCCCACGATCAATACTCCCCAGAATCCCGACTGTTCCCCGGCGAATCGTGATATCGTACCGGGAGATACGAGCCCCAGAAGAAGGCCGATCCCAAGGATGATGATCAAAACCATTGGAAGCATTTTGATGAAGCCCTTTACAGCTACTTTCAGGGACATCATGGCCTTCTCCCTGTTCTTGTAGAAGGCGATTAAAAGCCCAACAATGGCGATGAGGTTGATAAAGATTGCAGTGACGTTCATCTGACCACCTGTGGGGTTTTATCCTTCTTTTCCAGCAGATCGATGATGATCTTCTCGGTCTTCAACTTCCACACCTTTTCGGGTGCCCCGCCGCCCTCCTCCCGATACTCTGCTACCTCGATGATCTCTGCGTTCTTCAGCTCGGAAAGATGATAGTACAGGCCGGACCTGGTCAGCTCCTCGCCACTTTTGTTGAGATGTTCGTGGATCTCTTTAGTGCTCTTTTTCCCCTCACCGATGAGATCGATTATCATCCATCTGGTCGGGAACCGCAGAGCTCTAACGTAATTCCTGAGGCGTATCCACCTTGGTGAGGGGAAATCGGGAGGGCAGCATGGGGGTTCTTTGGTCATGGGGCAACACCACAATATTACAGTAAATGACCATAATATTCAAGTGGTACTTAATAATTATGTCGAATAGGATCTGATGCTTCTTACCTTGATCCAGTTTCAATCATAGTCAAGCCGTGTTCGCTCATCGGCCAGTGTGGGTCGGATCATCTCTTTCCATTCAGGTGTGTCCCAGGTTCCCAGTTCAGTATGGACCTTGTAGTATTTCTGTGGGATCGGGTGGGTTCCTATCACAACCTCTATCCGGTATCTTTCCCCAAGGAAGTCCCGGAAATGTTCTAGGTGGGGACAGGGGGGATATCCAACGACCATGCCGGTTGCCAGGTGGATCACCTGCGCCCCATTTCTGATCATCTCCTCCGGCGCATGTTCGATGTTCCCCCCTGGGCAGCCGCCGCAGGTGGTGTAACCGACCAGTTCGACATCCTCATCCTCGCCATATCTGCTGAAGGCCCCTTCCCTGTTGCGGAGAGACCGCAGGCATTTTCCCCCGGCACACGTGTGATATCGATCACATATTATGATCCCAATTCTGGTTTTATCAACCACTGTAACTACCCCCTTTGTTTTTAATGAGAGGACTTCCCTCCCCGGCGATAGTGTTGTATGTCAGGGGCAGGGACGCCAGGAAATGAATTCAACATCTCATCCGGTCAATTTCTTGTGACACAGCCACCAGTCGAAGCACTCGAACTCCCCCGCCTTTGCCCTTTCCAATCTCTCCCTTGCGGCCTTGACATCGGTTGCAGGCGGGATGATAACGTGATCGCCTACGATCTCGTTATTGGGCCAGTTGGCAGGCATGGCGACCTTGTTCTCATCGGATATCTGCATGCCTTTCACCACCCTCAGGATCTCGTCCATGTTCCTACCCAGCTCCTGCGGATAGTAGAGCATGATCCTTATCTTCGCCTCACTATCTACCACGAACACAGCCCTGACGGTATTGGTACCTTTTCCCGGATGGACCAGGCCGAGCCTCTCCGCCACAGATCCGGTATCGGCGATTATCGGGAACTGGATCTCAACATCCATATTCTCCTTGATCCACTCCTCCCACTTGATATGGGCGAATACCTGATCAACGCTAAGCCCGATAAGTTCGCAGTTCAGCTCCTTGAATTTTCCATATCTCTTCTGAAAAGCGACGAACTCCGTCGTGCAGACGGGTGTGAAATCGGCCGGGTGGCTGAATAGAACGAACCACTTCCCGGCAAAGTGGCCGGGGAGCTCGATCTTACCACGTGTGGTCTGAACGCTCATCGTCGGAAACATATCGCCCAACAGGGGCATACCCACTTTCTCTGCTGAATTTTCCATATAGATCAACTCAGCGTGAGTTATGATATAACCACATTATAATTTTTCTTACCATAAAGCGGAGATCGACGATATCATCCTTAGCACTCCTGTATGATTGGATACCATGGATCATCAGTGATCATGGGGGATACCCTTGATGTGAAGGAATAGATGTTCCCTGTCAGCAAGATCGTCTATCCAACCGTAATTTGCATCTTCTTTCACATCCAGGTCCTTAACGTATGGTTTGATATCAAGAACTGGTGTGCCGTCGAACACGTCCAATCCGGATGTGTGTATCTCATTGTTCTCGATCTTTCTGATCCTGACAATGCTTATTCCTATGGGATTGGGGCGAACGGGCGATCTGCTGGCAAATACGCCCACCCTTGCACCATCGGTCCAAGAGGGGGAAATGACCATCGATACCTCCTTTTCAACACGATGAATGTGGTAGATCACATAGAGATATCGGAATCTGGATAACTCCTTCAGTCCATCTCTGAATTCTGGCTCAATGACGATCCGGAAATCTCCATTATCCTCTTCTACCGGTTGATAAGGTGCGGTTTCGGTGTACGGCGTCCTTATGGTCCCTATCCGGATCATTTCGGGGATAGATGCCTTCATTTTTTCCACCTCCACAATGTTACATATCCTACCTTTACCCCTATTTTCTGCAATTCAATTTATTTATGAAAAACAATGAGCTCGTAACAACCATGGCAAATACTATAAAGAATACATTGAACCCAAAATTAAGGATCACCCACCCACCGACCATTGAAAAGATCGCGGGAATAATGCTTCCTGCACCAGCGGCCCCTGCATAGAGAGAACGGTCTTTTTTCGTTGAGATCTCAAGCAGGATGCCGCCCATCGAGACTATGTAGATGGTGATCAGCACGCCCCCCACAAAGAATACTGACATGAAAAGTATGGGGGACTTAGAGAATATAAGAGCGAGGAGGGGGAGAAACAGGGCCATCACTACAGCAATATAGAGCAGCTTTCCATACTTGAACTTCCTGGAGAAATAATAGAGGGCCAAGCCGGTGATCACTGCTCCGATCACCTTTATGAGAAGCATACTTCCAACCTGAATATCCTGAGTGGGAGAGTTCATCCTGGTATACAGGACCATAAAGGCCATTATTCCAAGGATATTTCCAAGGGAGCTTATGATCAGAAGATAATTTCTCAATTTGGTCTTACTCTGGATCTCCCTAACAATGAACTTCACGAAATCCAGGGAACCCTTGATCGGTAGAACCCTGCCCTCAACCTCCCGTAGGCGCCAGAATCCAAGTGTGGCTGTCAACAGGAAAGTTGCTGCAAGAAGGAAAAGCACCCCATAGCCCGTGGCATCACCTGATAGTGAAAGGATACAAAAAGCTGCGAACGCCGAGATAAGGATCCCTATCGAAAAAACAACCTGCTTCAGGGAGAGAAACGATTTCCTCTGCCTCTTGAGAATGGACTTGCCCATAATATCGATGTAGCTGATGTTCGCAAATGCTCCGCTGAATGAAAAGACAGAGACCAATGCCAGGATGAACCAGACCTCGCCGGTTCCCAGGAGGCCTTTGAGAAGAAAGAAAAAGGCCGCCAGGCCAAATAATGACAGAACCCTCAGATTGATCCCCATCAGAAGAAATGTTTTCTTGTAGCTCTTCTTGTGAAGGTAGGACGCAAATAGAAGTTGTGAGACGCTGGACCCGCCGAGCATTATACTGACCAGTAATCCGATGTGGAACGGCCCCCCTCCGGATTCCGTAATGACAGAGGGCATCACCGTATCAACGTCAATGAAGCTGGTTGCGAGTGCCAGGAAGCCCGAGTGCCACAGGAACCACCAGAAGTTGTGTCTGGAAATATGCTCTGTTAATTTTTTCATCGATTGCTCCCTTTTCAATTTGGGCAGTTGGGCCCGATCCATCATCAGGTTGTCGTGAACGCCCTATTGGCTCATCCAGTTCATAGAGCCCAATGTCTCTTGGCCAGAACGAAGAACTCAGCCTTGGCCTCGTTGCCCATTATGCAGGGTTTCACCTCTACGGTCCGATCGCTCAATACTCCCTTTATCTGATCTATCAGAGCTTGCTTGATAGGGATGTTCAGAAATGGAAGTTTCAGCTCGATCAGAACCTTTTCATCCACTTCCTCTATCCTGCCGATCATACCAAGTTTCACAAGATCTAGATCTATTTCGGGGTGTTTCAATTCCGTCAATATCTTCTTTATCTCAACCATCATATCACCTCTTCTATATTCGATCGATCTCATCGCCACCTGTTTCCGGGCCCCTGACCGTGTCCCTTGCCTCTTCCCATGCCCTGGCCGTGGCCTGAACGACCCCCCATGCCTCTCCCCCTTCCCGCGCCGCCACCAAGCCTTGAGGGCCTGTCGTTGACATCGACCCCCTCCCCCTCGGTGGCTATCGCCCCTTTCGGACAAGCTCTTGCAGCCTCTTTGATACATTCAGCATTCTCATCCTTCACCCGTGCCAGGCCGTTGAATATCTGAAAGCCATCAGGACACACATTTTCACAGACACCGCAGCCGACACATCGTTCCTTGTTTATACTGACCATAACAACTCACATCCTCTTCACTTAAAGGCAGCTCCCTGAGGTGCGGTTCCAACCGATCCTAAAATGGCGATATCTGGAGGTGGAACTGGCTGGAAAATGGGAGGAACGGATTGCGCCATTCCCCACATTTCTTTCGGCATCGCCCAGGGCACTGTTGTGCGATTGTGCCACATAAACGCACATTGGTGAGGACAACTTAAACCTTTTGGATAATGGCAGTTCAAACGGGGCCTTTTATCCTGCTGATTTGGAAAAACAGCCTCGAAAACCTTGCCGGAACCGGCCATTATCACGTTCGATCATGGTCATATGAGGCTGGAAAGCCTCTCTTCATCGAAACCAACAACTGCCTCTCCCTTGATCACTGTCACCGGGGTTCCCATCTGCCCCGTAAGAGAATGCATCTCCTGCCCTGCTGCCATGTCTGAAGACACATCCTTCTCTACGAACGATACCCCTTTGGACCGGAGGTAGGACTTGACCTTTGTGCACCATGGACAGGTGGGTGTAGTGTAAACAACCACCTTTCCCCCTCCTCCTCCAAAGGATTCTGCATGATGCAGTTGTTTCGCAGATATCACGTCATCTATGCGAAGTATTGCTTTCACGATCTCGGATGAACTCAGAATTACTGTCTTTGGAACAGAGATCGGCTCCACAGCCTCTGATCCAATTCTTCCATTCACTCCCAGTTCTTCAAGGCCAACTCTTTCTAGCCCCTTGAGGGGATCCTCGCCCATGTTCTTCATCAGCGACATTCCAATTCGTGACAGGGCATTTGCGTAAGCGATCACAGGGATCCTCTCCGGCCCCCACATGTCAACCGCCCTCTCCTTGATCTTTCTGGAGATCTCAAGATATGTGACGGCGGCACCGGGAACTATCATGCGATTTTTCGCAAGGGAATCCAGTAGTTTGATACCCGCTTCAATGTCAACCTTCTTGTGATCGAGGGATTCTTGGTTGTTTCCCGAGATGATCACATTTGCCATCCCCGACGTCCCGTCTGTTTCAATTGTTAACATGTTCTCACACCCCACAGACTCCACCAACACAGGCATCATCGCCTTCGATGACCACATTCTCAACCACAACTGCAGCATCAGTGGAGATGTCCAGAATGTCTACGACCTCTGCCCCAATTGCCCTGGCCGTCCTTTTCAGGTCTTCTTTATTCACCTTTTCAGAGATGAGCATCCCCTCTCTTTCGAACATATGTTTGACCCTGTCATCAACCTCACCGGACAGAAGGACAAGGTCGGCCCGCGTTTCTCTTATCCTGTTGAAGAGGCTCTCAAGCATTTGGGACTCCTGGTCTAAAGCTGAGCGGTACGCATCAACGCTGTTCAACTGGAATTCCACGTCGAGTTTCGTCTTTCTGGGTTTTATATCTCCTTCCAACAAAAGTATTCTGGGCCTGATCAGCCTCTCCTTTTCAGAATCGATGATGTTGTCTATTCTGGTACCCATGATCATTCTGACCCCATTTTTTTTATGGGATATCTCGGTCTCGACCTGAATATCCTCATGATCGAAATCGTGTCCCTTAAGAACAAACAGGTCAGATATAACCTCCAAGGCATCCTCCCCAAGATCGTTCTTCTCGACCCAAGAGGTCGACAGGATCGATCTTAACAGCTTCTTGTCATACAGACCAGCATCAGATGAAATGGAGGCCAATTCATCCATCGCCCATTCCGAGGCTGTTGAGAAACCGTTGATAAGAGTTGAAGGATTGACCCCTGCTTCCATGAGGTCCCTGGCCTCCTCGAGAAGGTAGGTGGTCAATAAGACCGATGTTGTTGTTGCATCTCCTATCTCCTTTTCCACATTCTTTGCCATATCAACGATCATCTTCTGAACCGGATGGTCAGGATCTGCAGCTTCAAGGATCCTCGACCCTTTCTCAACCATGGCCCCATCGATCATCTTCTTCAGACCTCTGGGTCCAAATGAGGTTTCCACGAGCCGCCCCATCTCAATGGCCTCGGCTATGTTATTCATCCTGGCATTCCGCCCCTTTTCCCGTTCTATTTGGCCCTTGAGAATGGATGCCAGATCAAAGTATGTTGCTCCCATATCAACTTGATCGGAGAACCCATATATTACCATTGTGCACATCAGGTACACACTCATAATCAAACCTGGACATAATCGATCAATGGGGCTCGGGGCATCTGTAATTTTCCGAACTATCCCAGGGGTGGCATTCAGAGCACAATAACCTTATCCAGAATGGAGTTCAGTGCTTTCTGCGAATTGGAGCCGTCATTGTCGATGGCGGGCGATCCGGAGTCTCCGTTGATCACCATCTCCGGGTCGATGGGGACCCGCCCAAGGAAGTTGACATCCATCTCCTTCGCCGCTTTTTCCCCACCGCCAACGCCGAAGAGGTCTATGCTCTCTCCGCAGTGGGGGCACTCCATCCCGCTCATGTTCTCCACGACGCCCAGGAGGTCCATCTTGAGGGCCCTGGCGAAGTTGATGGATTTTCTTGAGTCCAGGAGGGCAACCTCCTGGGGAGTCGTGACGACTATCGCGCTCGGCTCGGTAAGGAGCTGAGCAACGCTCAGCGCCTCGTCTCCCGTTCCGGGTGGGAGGTCCACGATAAGATAGTCCATCTCATCCCAGAGGACATCGCTCATGAACTGCTTGATCGCACCCATCTTGAGCGGGCCCCTCCAGATAACCGGAGAATCACTGCTCTCCATCAGGAAGGACATGGAAAAGACCTGAAGGCCGGGGATGTGCTCTACGGGGAGGATACCTTTTTCCGTCATCATCGCCCGTTGGCCCTCGAGTCCGAGCATCTTGGCCACGTTCGGTCCGGTAAGGTCCGCATCCAGCAGGCCCACCCTCTTCCCCTTTTTGGCCAGGCCGAGGGCCAGGTTGACGGAGATCGTGGTCTTGCCAACCCCGCCCTTGCCGCTCATTACAGCTATCCTCTTTTTTGCGTTCTTGATGTTTACGTTCACTGGGTCCTCCACCTTGACGGTGGGCGTGTTGATCTTTACGTCCGGTGTTGTCATCGCCATCATCCCTTGAGGGTTATTATCGCACTTCTACTGGAGTCGTTCCTCCACGATATACCTGTTCTAAAAAGATTAGATATTTATCCTTTGTGCATAACAATATCAACCGTATGAACCGCACAGGTTAATAATGACCTTATTCTTGGCCCTGTTCATGTCGAAAATGGGTTTAGAACATCGCCTTATCCTTCTATCGGTTCTCCTCCTGGCATGTTCATTGGTCCTCTCCCCCCTCCTCTTTGGGATCGGCATTGGATCCAATGGGGTCACCACGGGATATGTGGTAGAGGGTCAGCAGGTTGTTATCGAGGATATGGGCACAAAGGTCTCGGACACGAATACGGCAGTTTCACCACGGATCCACGGAGATAATATAGTCTGGCTCGACGTCGGGAACACGGGCGATGATAAAGAAAAGGAGCTGTTCCTGTCCAATACCAACTCCTTTAATACTATGAAAGTGACGGACAACACGATCAAAAGATCCAACCTTGACATCAATTCAGATGGGGCGGTATTCGTCGAGGATGGACTTGGGATCACCCTCTTCGACCCTGATGATAACTCATTCGAGGATGTACCCGTGGAACTTGAGCCATTTCCGAACGAACCTCCCACCATAAAAAGGTGCAATATTGGCGGTGGGGCCATCTCTTTCATCGCCACGGAGAACAACGATATGACCGATGTGGTGAACAGGGACCCCGACTGTTTCGTATACTTCCTTGGCAACGGATCGACAGTGAGATACAGCGACCTGGCACCACCTCGCCGCCACGGCGGCCAATGGGACGCCGTAACCGATGGAGAGTACATGGTGTTCTCGAACAATGGGACCTCGCACATAAGCGAGGTTGCGTCGGCTGACCTTGAAACAGGAGACGTTCACTACATCAGGCTGGAGGATGGGGGCCTGTTCATGACCCTTTTTGGCCCATACGACATGGACGATGGCCTGGCGGTCTTTGAAGACGATGCGACAGAGGACATCGCCTACTTTAACGCCGGAACACGGAAATTCCACACGATAGCCCATCCCGGCATAGATAAGGACCCCAGTATCCAGGGGGGAAAGATAGTCTGGAAGACGCTCCATGATACCGGTGCAGGGGACCAGTATGATATTTTCGTATATGACATATCCAAAGATAGCATAGCACAGGTTACAAACAGCCAATACAACGAACTTGACCCTGATATCCACGGCAATGACGTGGTGTTCTCCTCCAACAGGGAGGGGGATTGGGGCGTCTATCATCGTGATATCACAAACCTGCATTTCAACTCCCCCCCGACGATAGATTCCATTTCATCCTCTGCAGATACCCTTCCCCCTGGCGGTTCCTGCACTATCACTGCCGAAGGCAGCGACCCGGATAGTGACCCCCTGACCTACATCTGGGATGTGACAGGAGGGGCCATTGAAG
Source organism: Thermoplasmata archaeon (assembly GCA_023145185.1). GTDB lineage: Archaea > Thermoplasmatota > Penumbrarchaeia > Penumbrarchaeales > Penumbrarchaeaceae > JAGLEG01. The sequence continues at coordinate 6,870 of JAGLEG010000184.1, read as the reverse complement.
GAGAGGGGAGCACAATTACCTGGCAGGCACCCGACACGGAGGATGACCATACGATATTTTGTACTGCTTCCGACGGCACCTCCAACTCGGATATCGCCCAGGTGACCATCCTGGTGAGATCTGACCCACTGACCGGGAGCCCGCCCACCATAGAACGGATTGACATCTCCCCTGCTGGCGTAGAGCCCGGGGGAACAGTGGAGGTGAACGTGATCGCCTCGGACGTTGACGGAGATGACCTCCTGTTCGAGTTCACGGCGAACGGGGGGGAATTCGATTCCTCCGGTGAATTGACACCTGCGACTGGCGATATATGGACTGCTCCCGATGGCGAGGGCTCTTACGTCATTACCGTGCGCGCTTACGATGGAACCTATTATTCCGAGGCGAAATTGGCGACAGTATCTGTATCATCTGATCCGTCCCCACCTACAAATGGGAACCGACCCCCGGAGATCCTGAACGCCCATGCATCCCCGGAGACCTCATTGAACGATGGAAGGTCGGAGGTACTCCTGATCATCCAGTTGACCGACCCCGACGGGCTGGATGATATTCAGGCCGTGGAGATCCACCTGGGAGAGATCGAGGGGCGGTCTCCGGTATATCCAGAGGACGATGGCAGGGGGGAGGATACGAGATCAGATGATGGAGAATTCACCTATGCCCTGATCTTGCCCAAGGGAACGCCCCCGGGGGCCTACGAGCTCCAGGTTGTCGTTACCGACTCCTGGGGGTCGACGGACACCGGCGTATTGAGCCTGGTCGTTGAGGAGGGGCCCGATCTTCCTCAGACGGAAAAAACAGATGATGAGGGCCTACCGACATCCCTTGTTATCGGGGTTTCCCTCGTTGTGATCGTGATAGTGGCTATCCTGGTCGTTGTAGCAGTTGCAATAGGGGGGAGAATGGGGCGCCAATAACCAATTTTGGAGGTGGCCTCGCTTTCAATCTCCCATTACCGGTTCGTCATTACTGCAAATGTAAAGGGGAAGTTACTCCACATACCATCCTGGAAAGGGGAACTATCTATCCTTTGGGCATAACAATCGGTACAAAATCTAAAAAAGTTTAATATTCACTGCGATATCTCGGAAGAAGTACCTCATGGGAGATCGTTCGTTCTGCCCCTCCCCGCCAAGTACAGGTTAATGTGACCATAGCAGATCGAGTTCCATCCCATTACGATCACAGGATGAGGATCCAAAGGACAAGTGCTATCATGTCGAAGATAGGAGTTTTTTTGTGTCACTGCGGTGACAACATCGCGGGTACGGTCAATATCGCAGAGTTGAAAGAAGAGCTCTCCAGGGATGTGGGCCTGGTGGTCAGGGATTCCATGTTCCTCTGTTCGGAGGCGGGACAGAACAAGATCATCGAGACCATCGACACTGAGGATATTGATAGGGTTGTCATCGCCAGCTGTTCACCGATCCATCATGGCGATATCTTCAGGAGCTGTGTCAAAAAGAGGCTGAACCCGTTCATGTGGGAGATGGCGAACATAAGGGAGCACTGTTCCTGGGTTCATCCGAACATGGAGGAGGGAACGGTAAAAGCATTATCTCTCATCAAGGGCGCCATAGGGAAGATCAGATACAAGTCGCCTATAGAAACTGCGGAGGTGCCTGTGAAACAGGAGGTCCTTGTGATAGGGGCGGGGATCTCTGGAATGCATGCCTCATTGGAACTCGCCGATAAGGGTTTCAAGGTCCATCTAATAGAGAAGGACGCGTCAATTGGAGGGAACATGACCAGGCTGGGGAGGACATTTCCCACCGATGACTGTGCCATGTGCACCGTTTCTCCGATAATGAATGGGACCAAGGCGCATCCGAACATCCACCTGATGACACAGTCCGAGGTCGTGGAGTTCGCGGGTACACCTGGTGATTTCCGTGTAACGGTGGAGACAAAGCCTCGATATGTGCTCCCCGACAGATGTACCTCATGCGGCCTCTGTACCGAAAAGTGCCCCGTCACCATCAGTTCGGAGTATGACCTGGGCCTTGGAGATACAAAGGCCATTCACCTCCCTTTTGACTCCTGTGTGCCAAATGCAGTCTTCATAGAGGCCGATGCGTGCCTGTACGTGCAGAAAGGGGCGTGCAGGATATGTGAAAAAGTATGCCCCGCCGATGCGATCGACTTCGGCCAGAAGGTGGAAAGCACAATATTGGAGGTGGGGGCGATAGTGGTGGCGACAGGTTACAGGCAAAAGGACCTGTCGAATACCGAATATAATGTTGAACACCCCGATGTGATCACTGGACTTCAGCTTGAGAGGATGATCACACCGTCCGGCCCCACCGGGGGAAAGATAGTCTGCCCCTCGGATGGTCGGGGGCCCAAAAAGATCACCTTCATTCAATGTGCAGGTTCCAGGGACAGGCGCCATAACGAATACTGTTCCAACATCTGCTGCATGTACAGCGCCAAGAACTCAAAGATCCTTCGCAACAAGATCCCGGACGCCGAGATCAATATCTGCTATATCGATATCAGGGCGCCTGGTAAGCTGTACGAGGAATATTACAGGACAATGAGGGAGAAAGGCATCAAGACGATCATGGGGATACCATCGGAGATCCTGGACCATTCCGATGGTTCCCTCTATTTCGAGGTCTTCGATAAAGCGACCAACAAGCTCCTGAGGGTGGGGTCCGACCTGATAGTGCTGGCCGCTTCCCTTGAGCCGTCGGACGGCACAGAAAGGATACGGGAGAAACTTCACCTTCCCGGCGGTTCCGATGGGTTCCTGATACCAAGGCACGTTAAGATAGCCCCGGTAGATACTCCTAATGAGGGCCTCTACTCGATCGGACTTGCCCTGGGCCCGAAGGCCATCCAGGAGTGTATAACAGATGCCAGTGCGGTTGCGAGCAGGATAGCCACCCTTTTGAGGTCAGATAAGAAGAAGATCGACCTGTCAACTGCGGTAATAGATCCTGCGAAATGTATCGGCTGTGGGAAATGCGAGGAGGCATGCAATTATAACGCCATCATGAAAGATGGCGAGAAATTCAAGGTTATCGACCTCTCCTGCAGAAGCTGTGGAAAGTGTGTCTCCGTCTGCCCCGAAGGGGCAATAACCCTCAGATCGTTCTCCAGAGAGCAGGTAATCGGGCTGCTGGATGGGATACTTGAGGTGGACCCTGACTCCATCATCGCCTATTCGACCAGCGCCTGCGGATATATGGCCGCAGATATTGCTGGAACCTCACGAAGGGAGTATCCGACGGATCTGAAGATCGTCAGATTGATCTGTGCCTGCCAGCTGACGGTCGAGGATCTGATATATCCATTTACAAAGGGAGCAAAGGGGGTTATGGTCCTCTCCTGCCCCGAACCCCTGCATCATTTTGTTGACGAGGTGGAGGTGATCAAGGGAACGATCAACAGGGCCAACAAGGTCCTGGATGGGATGGGGATCTCCAGAAAGAGGTTGAAATTGGTGGAGATCGTATCGCCTGATGGGGCCAAGCTCCAGAAGGTCTCCACCGAGATGGCCGAATTGGTCAAGATGGACCTGGAGGGAGCATAATGACGGAGATATCATCGATAACCGACCTGTTCAACATGAGCAAGCCAGAGAGTTCAGATATCCGGAGATTGGAAGGGGAGCTCAAGGTCCTCGGCCTTTCATCACCCAACATATGTTTTCAATGCTCAAAATGCACCTCCGGATGTGAGGCGATGAAGCTTCTGGAACTTCAGCCCCACTCCGTAATGGCCTCGACAAAGGCGGGATTCATTCAGGAGATCATCGATTCAGAGGTTATCTGGACGTGCGTGGGCTGCTACAAATGCAAGGAGAGATGCCCACAGGAGGTGAGCCCGGTAGAGGTCATGTACGTTCTGAAGAACTGGTATGTGGCATCCGGAAAGCCCATACCGGGGGATTATCAGAACATGCTACAGAACATGATCACCAATGGGTTCATGCAGGGGACCATGGAGGTTCTCGATACCGAGAACAGGGCTCATGATAGAGGATCGCTTGGCCTCCCGGAGATCAAGGGGCCCAAGGATACCGCGAAGTTCGCCATGATACTCTCCAGAATGGCCGTTGAAAGATTGGGAGGTGAATAGAATGACGAAAAAGATCGGGCTGTACCCCGGTTGTGTGATCCCAACCGAGCAGTACGGTTACGAGATGAGCATAAGGAAGATCATGCCCGAACTGGGGGTGGAACTCGTTGATGTGGAGAATATCTCATGCTGCGGGGCCCCGTTCAAGAGCATCAACCTCGTCATGCAGACGTACCTCTCCGCAAGGAACATGGCGATCTTTGAGATGGAGGACTTGGATATATTTGCCCCCTGCCCGCAATGCCACCTGTCGCTTACGGAGACCAAACAGCGTCTGGAGAGCTCCGGTGAGCTCAGGGAGAAGATCGTATCGAGGCTTCTGGAGGAGGAAGGGTTGGAGTACAAGGGGGCTCTCAAGATCTACCACACGCTGGACCTTCTGCATGATCTTGTCGGGATCGATGTTCTGAAGGGAAAAGTGAATAAACCCCTTGGATGGAACATCGCCTGTCACTACGGCTGCCACACGATCAGGTACACTGGCGCGGATAGACCAGATAGTGCGGAGCACCCCATGAAGATGGAGAGCATCATAACTACTCTGGGCGGGACCACAAGCGACTATTCCGAGAAGTTGAACTGCTGCGGGGGGCCGCTCATGACAACGCACAAGGACTCGGCCCTCACAAAGGCCGGGGAGAAATTGAAAGCCGTACAGGAGAGGGGTTTCGACGCCCTTGCCATCGTATGTCCCCTCGGCGGAAGGGTCCTTGATTCAAAACAGGAGAGGGCAGCTGGAATGGTTGGGGAGAAACTGGATCTACCGGTATTCTACCTGACACAGCTCGTGGGCCTCTCCATGGGAATGGAGCCGGAGAGCCTGGGTTTGAACCTCAATAAAAGTCCAGTGAGCAAATTGATCTAGCTTATCGGAGTGTCCGCTTTGAGGGGTACGGTCCAAGTCAATTACAAGAAGTTCAATCCATAAGGTCAATAAATTAAATATACATACGACGTACATAATTACATTATCACAAATTAGTGTAGGGTGATTTTATTGAGGTTGAAAGTGATTTCTTTCATGTTGGTAATGATCCTGGCGATCGTGGCCATTGCAGTAGTGCCGGAGAGATCGGAAGCCGAGAGTCCCTGGGCAACCGTGAAGGTGGAGTACGCGGGTCCTTATTCGGGGACCATCAAGGGAGATGAGATACAGAATGTAATGGGAGAAGGGACCATGGAGTTTCCCATCCAGGGGGAGATCATCCATGTGATAATGACAAAGGGTGGTGAGGACCGTTATGAAATGACGGTGTCCATCATGGTCGATGGCAATACCCGGATGTCAGAGTCCACGAGCGATCCAATGGGAGAGGTGAGGATGGCCTACTCCCTTGGGGCCGAGGGTGATTTCCTGAATGATGATAGTGACGATGGTGGTGGCGGCTGTGTATCATTCCTCTCCGGTTCGATCCTTCTTGTCCTGGCCGGAATCATGATCCTTGCCAGGATCAGAAAAAGGTCATGATGTTTCAATGAAAAAGCAACAATTTCAGCCGATCATATGCGGATGATATTTCGATCCGTCCCCATCTCCTTTTCAATTTCCAGGGAGAGGATGTCAAGCTTTTCCGCCAGTAGCTCCAGGGCCTTTTCGATATCTGTCTCACCCGAGATCACAGGGCAGTAATTCCTCTGCATTCGAGTGAGATTCTTTCCCATCGCACGGCAGAGAAGAACGTGAGAACCCTTTATGATCTCCGAGACCGACCTCGCTTTGTTCGGGTCTCCGTGTTCCTTTTCCTCTTCAGATGTATTTTCTATCCTCTCGATGAATGTGATCGTTCCAGTTTGTGGATCCACTTCATACATCATATAGATCCGTGCGGATCCAAAGTGCTCGCTTGTAAGATCCTTTCCATCATCCGTCGCACAGGCGATCCTTATCTTTTCTGTCATCGTTGCGATCCCTCTGTAATTGATATTATGACCCTCCCTGATCCAGCTAACCTGTGAATGTCACTTGAAATACTCTTCCATTCTGTCAAATGCCTTATCGACCTCCGCCTCCGGGACGCAGAACGACATCCTTGCGTGTCCTTCACCATTGGGTCCAAATGCCACACCGGGGGTGGTGGAGACCCTTGCGTCCTTCAGCAATGCCTTGCAGAATCTCGTGGAATCAGCACCATCGTCCGCGATCATCCTGGGGAACATCAGGTATGATCCCTTTGGTTTTTGATATTCGAACACATGATCCAGTTCATCCAGTCGCTTACACATCAGGTCACGACTCGATCTGTAACTCTCCCTGAACTCATCCACACAATCCTGGGGCCCATCAAGCGCTGCAAGGGCCGCATACTGGGAGACCACCGGCGCACAGATCGCCAGGGGAATATGTGCCTTGTTGATCTGAGGTATCAAAGGAGCAGCAGCATGCATGTATCCAATACGCCAGCCCGTCATGGCGTAGGTTTTTGTAAATGTGAAACTGCTCAATGTCCTCTCTTTCATCTCCGGTATCGAACCGATGCTGAAATGCTCGTGACCATCGTAGGTGAAATACTCGTACGCCTCATCCGTTATAACGAAAAGATCGTTCTTTATTGCAATATCAGCAAGTTCCCTCAGCTGTTTTTCGCCGTACACTGCTCCCGTTGGATTGTTGGGGGAGCAGTACATGATCGCCCTGGTCTTTTGAGTGATCGCATTTTCGATGGCGCCGATGTCAAGGTCAAAGCCATTCTCCTCATCTGTTGTAACGAAAACGGGATTCCCCGAGGCGAGCTGGACCTGCCTTATGTGCGTCGAATATGTGGGTATGGGGAAGATGAC
>JAGLEG010000183.1 GCA_023145185.1 Thermoplasmata archaeon | reverse complement strand
AGCATATTCGCTGTTGCAGTTGTTTGATAATATGAGATTATAGAGGGATGGGAATGATGTTGAGAAAGATAGCACTTACGAGCATGGCCCTTTTTATGATGGTGATCGCCTCCGCCTGCGTTTCCGCGGAGGGGGAGATGGTAGAGAAGAGCGACCCGGAGGGAGATACCGGACTGCTGGTTGGGATATCCGAAGAAAATGACGACGTGGACCTTACCTATGGCTCGGCGGATTGGAGCGGTGAAAAGGTAAAGGTGGTCCTTAAGGTGAAAGGGGAGTTTCTAACCGCTGGTGGGCCGAACACAACATTCCTGTACTTCATCAAGCTGGACACCACATTGGATACCAGAGGGGAGGAGATAACCATCATGTACAACGGCAACGTTTCCGTCATATCCGATGCGGGTATGGACCTTCTGGTGGCAGATGTGGACTACGAGATAACCGAACACACGCTCACCGTTCTCTTCGATAAGAAACACCTGGAGGAGCATGATATCATTCTGGATATAACTGCGGATGCGATCGATAGCGATGGTATTACCGACTTCCTTGAACCCGATACTGTTGGCGGCACAACTGATGACGATGAGACGGATGATGAACGGGAGAAGGACACTCCAGGCCCAGGAGTCATCTCCGTGATATTGGCGTTTGCCGCACTGCTGATAATATCAGTTTACAGAAGAAGAATGAATTAAGATCCTCTTCAAGTGATATACTATCAGGATCGCCTTCTTCTGCCGTGGATCAATATGGCCACCATGAGGAATGTCGATGCGATAACGGCGGGGAGGGCGAGGCCGGGGCTATCTTCCGTTTCTCCGTCCCCGGTGGGAAGCTCATCATCATCTGTGTCGTCGTCGCCTCCGGTGCTCTCCTGGCCAAGATACTCCTGCGTTATGTCCTCGGCATCCTGGTTCCACGTTCCATCCTCCTGATATGCCCTGATGTGAAGCTTGACCGAGCCCACGCCCGTGTAGTAATCATCCGGGCTCTCGAATTTGTTCCTGTTGCTGTCATCGATCGGCCCGGAAGAGTGGAAATACCATTTCCACGCCGTCCAGGAACCACCCGTCCCCGTGGCGTAGAACTCCTCCTTGTAGGCCTGTCCTCCATACTCGTGCTCCTCGTCGATGGGGGCTTTATTCCAGGAGTAAGAACCCAGAGCCTCTCCGGACTCACCATACATCGCTATGCAGTAATAAGCCTCGACAATGTCCGCAGATCCTGTTCCGGTCGCCTCCATTACATAGTCGTAGGACCCCCCGTCTGTGGTAAGGTCCATATCGAAATCATCGATATCGATGGACAGGGATGGCGCGGTCGGGGTCTGCCTGGGGTCCTCCTGAGGGTCTGGAGGTGTTATCTCCCCACCCCCAACTGAACCGGTCCCCTCGAAATTGCTGTTCAGGAAATCCCTCGCCCTGTATGTGTCCCTGTAAACCTGGCTTTCCGCCCCTACGTCATTTATGGCTGGCGTCCCCTCGAACAGTGAATGGGGCAGCTCCACTCTCAGGGTGGAGGTCTCTTCGCCGGTGACCCCTGTGAGCTGGGATGGTGTCGAGGAGAGGCCGCTTCCCGAAATGTAAATGCCGGGGCCGGTTATTGATACAGTAGAGTCCTTCTCGTTGTCCCCGTCGTAGTCCAGATAGATGTAATAGGAGTAGTCGTAGGGCTCTCCGCCGATATGTGTCGTTCCGTAGACCGTTAGCTCAACGATCATGGGGTCGGATACGATGTCCATGGTCAACGACTTAATGTCGATGTTGTTGATGGCGTCCCCGTCAGCGATATCTCCCTCGGAGACGTCATCTTCCGGGTCGGTGTGTTCGATCGAGGCCGTGCCATTGACCCCGTTAAGGGCCAGCATGCAGATAAGGAGCAAGGCTCCTGCCGATATAGTTGCAAATTTTCCCATCATCTCAATTTTCCCCTACTTGGGGTCAATATCATTCCAATACCATATAATTTTTGGATATTTCGATTATTTTGATATAAATTCTAATGGTGGGGTGTATTTATAGATCCTCAAGGTCCTTGATGTCTCTCGCCGTGTCAATGAAGGATATCCCTGAATGGAAACCCTTTCGATCGGGCGTGCCGTGTAGCTTTCTAGAGGGCCAGGTTGATAGCCCTGAAGCCAGTATATCTGTAGTACGAAGATCCGGTCATGAGAGTAGATGCCCTCACTCCTCGTCGTAGTAGTGATCTCCTTTCCTCTTGCCGGTTACCATCAGGATGAATATCGCTATCACAAGGACGATGATCACAATGATCAGGAGTACTATCCACATTGGGAAATCGTCGTCATCATCCGTTTCCGATGCGAGGT
>JAGLEG010000182.1 GCA_023145185.1 Thermoplasmata archaeon | reverse complement strand
ACGTTGATCGTGAGCTCGGCCGAATTGGTGCCATTGATCGTGTAGACCTCCACGTCCGTGTAGGCCGTGAAGCTGTGTTTTGCGGTCACCTCGATGTTGAGGCCTACCTCACGCGACAGGTTTCCCCCCTCGGCCGAGATGGTAAGGCCGTACTGATCCGCAAGCGTCCCATCGGGGGCGGTGATGGTAAGTGGGACCACCCTTCTGGAGAAGGGCGGCACGGAGATATCGTTCACCCCGAGAGATATCGGCCACGTATCCACCTCCATGACCTCCAGGCCCAGGTGATAGGACATCTCCGAGTTGCCCGTGTTGATGACCGTAACGTTGACGATCCGGGCCTCCTCGGGGGCCATTTGAATACTGGTCCTCTCAACCTCCAGGAACAGCCCCTCCACCACCTCGACAAGCACGGAGAAACGGAACGTCGTGGAGGCTGGTGAGATCGTTGATGTCGAGGTCAGGCCGATGGAGTAGTTGCCAGCAAGTGCCTCAAGGGGGACATCGAACCGATATGGTACGGAGATCCCATCGTAGGGGGCCATATCCTCCAGTGAGAACATCCTGTCATCCCCGAAGGAGAAGTTCCACCCCTCGGGCATGTCTATCATGGTCATGTTGACGGTCTCCTGCCCGTTGCCCAGGTTTATGACATCGGCGTAACCCCATATCTGCGACTGGGGGCCGCAGATGATATGTTCGATCTGCGGGGACGAGCCCAGGCCCCATATCCTCTCAATGTTGACCCGGAGGGAGACCGATCTCGCCTCCCTCAGGAAGTTGGATGAGACCGACAGTGTGAATGTCTCGTATGTGGTGTTCAGGGCCATGTCTGGCACCCTGATGCGGAGGGAACCCGACCCCGACGTGCCTGGAAGCAGGTTCATGCTGTCCGGTGTGAACTCCGCCTCCCACGAAAGGCCCGTTAGGTTCTCGGATGATACGGTCAGCTCGAACAGAGCGCTGAGGATGCCCGTATTGTTCAGCGCCAATCCCACCGTGATGTTCTCCCCGGGGAGGCCGGAGACCACGTCCGAATCCAGCTCTATCCTGGCATTGGTGGAGTTGATCCCTCCGATATTGAGGGATGGATCACCAAGGAGCACGTACTCGGTCACGGTCTTGACATCGTGCGTCCCGGAGATGCCCAGATTGTTCCGATAATCGGTCACGGCCTGCGCGATCAGCTCGCCTGCCCTCGTCCTACCATCGTTGTACGCCTTGAAGAAGCGCGTGTTCATGTAACCCGAGAGGGAGGTGGGATGTCCATATCCGCTGATACCCCATCCTACCCTTGTGGCCCCGTAGGTGGCGATGCCACCTCCATCGGGGTTGAGATGGAACTTCTCTGCCAGGGAATCCCTGCTGGAGGAGGAGGACCCCGGCGGATAGTACCAGTACCCGTAGACCGGGTCCTTTCCGTCCGTTGCGGACGAGGCGTTCTCGTTGTCGAAGCCCGATGTGAGGCAGGCATCCAGCACGACCACCGGAAGCATGTAGTAATTGTCCAGGCTGGACACCGTTGAGGACCTGACTGCGCCGCTGGGTGTGGCCCCGGTGAATCCCCAACCGGAATATGAGCCGTGGTCGGCCATCTCGAAGAAGCCGCATCCCTTGTTCACAGTGGATGCGATCGAGGTGAGGTTCCCAAGGGATTCGTAGTGTTTGGTTATGTTGAACGAGGTGAGGTAGTTGTTTGCAATAAGGTCCGATACGATCTCACCTTCCGGATATTGGTACTGGAGGAACGTGTCGGTTCCGCAGAGGGTGGCGTTGTTGAACCAGACCGAGTCCCTGGCGTTCAGCTCGTATTCGATTATCTTGGTGAGCATTATATCCAGCTCGCCTGTGGTTGAGGGCGTTATCCTGCCCAGCAGGACATCGGGG
>JAGLEG010000181.1 GCA_023145185.1 Thermoplasmata archaeon | reverse complement strand
AGAGGCGATGAGAACTCCATCAAGATTGGGGACAGGACGAGCGTCCAGGATGGGGTCATCATACACGTTGATACGAACTATCCGGTATCGATCGGAAATGATGTCACCATTGGACACGGAGCGATCGTTCACGGATGCACTGTCGGGAATCGCTGCATAATCGGCATCAGGTCCACAATATTGAACGGGGCAGTGATAGGGGATGGCTGTATAATTGGGGCGGGCGCGGTCGTTCCTCCAAACAGCGAGATACCCCCACACAGCATGGTCCTTGGGGTCCCTGGCAAGGTCAGGAAGACCGACCCGATATTCGAGGAGCGGGCGATGGAAAATGCCCGCATATATGTGAAGATAGCGGACGAGCATCGAGAGAACAAGTTCACCTATTTCTCGGACCGATCATGATCGTCCAATGAGGAGTATATCCAGGCGGCACCTATCGGGCCCAGGGCCATGGTGATCAGCGAGGAAAAATATACGATACCTCTCCCAATGTCGGAAATACCATATTTATGAACGATGTAGCCCCCGACACCCATGAGTGGTGCTGATGCGATGAAAACCACCACAGCATCCATGCCCCTTACCCTGAACAGCAGATAGGCCAGCATAAGGGATAGAATGGAATGAAAGATCAGGAAAAAGTAGGGTGGTGGGCTCTTTTTTATGATCATTCTGGATATTGTCCTGGTTCCCCTGTAAAGATAATCGCCAAGGAGCAGGCATCCCGCAAATGCCAGAAAAAGCAGAATAAGGGAGGAGATGATCTCACCGAACCCGGCGAGCTCTTCAATGAAACTCAGATAGTCAATGAGGAAATGCATCACGATGGTGGCGTGAAGGCCGACCTTCACGAACAGATACCCGAACAACAGACCGGAGACGAAGGTGGGTACTACCTTCCAGGGGCCCCATCCGAGATGGGCCATTCCAAACGATAGGGCGGATATGAGGATCAGGGCTATCTCACCTCTCCCGAATTTGCCGGATCCTCCCAGCAACTGGTGAGCATCAAAAAATCTTTTTGACTGTGATCCACGTATCAAGGCCAGAGGCAGACCGATCAGGAGGACCCTTCCGGAGAACTCCTCCCACACCGAGGCCTCGGCCAGGCTGATCAACCTA
>JAGLEG010000180.1 GCA_023145185.1 Thermoplasmata archaeon | reverse complement strand
ATCTGGAGTTCAAAGGGTTTGAAAGGGACACCGTCTCCTTTTTCGAGGATCTGGCGGCCAACAACGAGAGGGAGTGGTTCCTTGCCAACAGGGAGAGATACGACAACTCGGTGATGAACCCCTCAAGGAGCTTCGTATCCTCAATGGGCCCACGGCTCCAGGAGATCGCTCCCGACATCGTCGCCATCCCCCTGGTGAACAAGGCCCTCTTCCGCCTCAACAGGGACGTACGTTTCTCCCGTGACAAGTCCCCCTACAAGACGCACATGGGAATATTCATGTGGCAGGGGAACAGAAAGAGAATGGAGAACCCAGGCTACTATTTCCATCTGGAACCCGAGATGTACATGGTGGGGGTGGGCCTCTACATGTTCTCCCCTGAGCTGATGGAGAGGTACAGGGAGGCGGTGGATGATGATAAACTGGGGCCGGAACTTGAGAAGGCCGTTGACCTCGTGAGGTCCAGGGGATACCACGTTGGAGATAAGAAGTACAAGAGGGTCCCAAGGGGATACTATAAGGATCACCCAAGAGCTGAACTCCTGATGTACGGGGGACTCACCGCAATAGAGAGGGGACCGATCCCGGATTGGGTCTACGGAGAGGAGATCCTCAATGAGCTGATGAGGAGGTTCGAGGAGATGTCCCCGATACAGGAGTGGCTCATCAAGGCTCTTTGATCTTGATCATATGGTGTGGGCGTTTGTCCACACCCTTTTTTATAATTTATCAGATGAGAATGATCTTGTTCAAAAATTGTAACACCTGACGCATTACATTCTTTCAGTGACCCTTGCCTAACTACCTTAATATAATGGAGTGATTTTTAAATGATAATGCCAAAACAGTCATGCTTCATTGACTTCTATATTGATGTGAGTGGCAACCCAAAACCATCCAAAGGTAAAGGATATGAAGATATAGTTATTAGTGCTGTTACTTTTAATTCATTTACTTTCGATGATGTCAATAGACGATTTCAAGCCAGATTTAATAAAATTTATGATAAGAAAGGCCACAAATTGAAAGAAGATGCGTTATTAGAAATGGTTCAATTTTTAAATGAAGAAGAGGTAAGGATGATTACAATACCTTATGGAAAATTGGATTGGGAAAAGATTAGATCAGAGTATATCAATGAGGCAAATCTTGAAGAAAAAGTAATGGCGTTATTATATTTTTACCTGATCAAAAAAATTGCCAGGAAAGGATATGCTTATTCGGTAACATTTGACAATGATACGACCTTTGGAATAAAACAAACAATGAAGTTGTTGAAACGATTATTAAGGCAAAATAATTTTAATATTCAAATGTCCTTTAATTATCGTGATCTAGAAAATGGATTAAGATATCCAGATTGGATTGCCCAATCATTAAGAAAATGTGATCAATCAGAACTTGAAAAAAATCGACATTATATCATTTTAAAAAATCATTTCCCAAATTATTACAAGCTAACAGTATTTAAAAGTGTTAAAATATAAAAAGTGACTTCATTCCCAACGGGAACCCGCAAGCGGGTCTACCCCATTAAGTCCGTCATAGAGGAGGTGATATTAATGACATGGGAAAACATAGGTTTTCGCTTCATGTTACCACCAAACACACATTATACCTGACGGATATAAATTCTTTAGCCCGAAATGTTTTATAATATCACCAAAACTGATAATCAGGGATCAACCCAGAATATGATGGCTACTTGTAATAAAGATTCATCTCCAAGTTTGACAGTTTATACACAAATCAGAGCAGAAAATGAGTTTGATGAATTATGGGTTACAATGGCCGGACGATGGGGGACAACATCCCCCCCCTTTAAGGGATTGGGATCAGCGAACGATCTCCACGACGAATATTGAGAAACATATCACAGTTGGAAGGGAACCCATCAAACCAAAGACGACCTTCCTGATCACAACGGACTCATTTCGGGGGTCCCCCTTGATCCATTTTGGTATCAAACCCGTCACCATCGACGGGATGTACGAGAACGCTATGAGGATCCCCACGAACTCCAGATCGTCGATGTTATCCTCATTGATCGAAGGCCCCTCAGCGCCCTCATGGACGGTTTGGTTAGCATCACCATAAGATCCATCCACACTGAACATCAATATCATTATGGCGATCATCAGTCCGTAGGTGGCAAGGGTCTGGGGGATCACGGCCTCCATCACCCTCGACCCGAACAGGTTCTCCCTTCTCAGCTTCTCGATATCCTTTTGGGTCCTCCCCCTGTGATCCACCACAGGCTCGGGGACGATCTCCTTCACCACCCGGGTGATGGCCCATTTCATCGCGATCGTGGAGAGGATGGCGCCGCTTCCCATCAGGATCATGGCGATCGTTATCGCCCTCTCCTGCACCCCGTTTGGCGATGGTACCATGATGGATATCATCAGCAGCAGAAAAAGAGAGTATACCACATTCACGAACATGAGCGAGATGAGGATGATAAGCTGGGGCCTCTTCTTCTTCCTGATCTCCAGTATCTCCTCAAATTCCCTATCGATGAACGAAAATGCCTTGTTGTATTCAGCATAAACAAGCAGGGCCATTATCACGGCCACGAGCAGTGGAACTATCGCAAGGGCCAGTCCGAAAAAAAAGAGGCTCATCCGTGCCCTCTCCCGGCAACAGGGAAACTATCTCAAACCGCGCCGGTCTTCTTCAGCGCTTCCTGGTAATCCTTGGGGGAGAAGTATCCCATGAACACGCCGTCGGTATCCTTCACAACGACAGCATAAGGTGTATATTTGGAGATCCTCAGGACGACCTCGGTGATGTTGTCCTCGATGCCGACCTCCATGATATTGGTGTTCATAACGTCCCCGGCGGTCATCTCCAGAAGGTTCTTCCCTTCCATTATTGCGACCAGGAACTCCCTTGCGGTCACGGCTCCAACAGGAGTGCCATCGTCGTTGAAGACGAAGACGACCCCTCTGGGGACGCCCATAAGCTCCTTGGCGAGGTCTCCACTTGCCACGGACTTGTTCACATAGACGAATTCATCGGTGATCGTGAAATCCCTCACACAGATCGTGCCCACCTCGGGATCACTGCTTCCATCATCGCTCATATAATACCTCCTTACAACTCCCATATCCGTAACAACCCATATAAAACCCTTCCCCGGCGGGTTTGACGATCTGATATCAGCTGGTTAAACACACATGAAATTCGGGAACGACCTCGGGGGATGCGATGATTTCGCCAAAATCTATATAGGGTGGATTATATGCCTCGCCGCCAGGCTTGGTCGGGGAGCTAGGCCCTCCCTCCCGCCGCAAGGCGGGCTGCAGCACGGTCTACAGCGGGACGACAGTCTGGGGGCGGCGCAACCAGTATGCAGTTGGCCCAAGCGACGACCATGATGTAACGTCCCTCGGGGTTGGAAGTGGTGCTCTGGTGCGACCGGAGGGTCGCATCGACGCCTTGGCTATGGGGATCGGGTCAGGCCCGGAAGGGAGCAGCCTAACCGTAGATTCTCAACGCTCGTTGGGAGCCGGGACGGAGAAGTCGCGAGGAAATTCCAGCTGCGGACCAGGGCGTCCACCCCAGTCCGCCTGGCACCTCTACAGGTGTCTTTCTTGAGACCGCTGATCGTTTTCGACATGGATGGGGTCCTTACGGTTGAACGCTCATCCTGGAGGGTTGTCCACGACCATTTCGGAGTGGATAACGAGGATGGGTTCAAAGCTTACATGAACGGCGAGATAGACGACAGGGAGTTCATGAGGAGGGACATCAGCATATGGAGGAAACTCAAGGAGGATATCTCCATCGAGGATATCCGCTCCATACTATCCTCGGTCCAGATTACCAGGGAGATGGAACGCTCCATCAACAGGTTGAGAGATACAGGTGCCTACATCTGCGTCATCTCCGGGGGCCTAGACCTCCTCCTTGACATCATCGGGAATGATCTGTTCCACGACACCTTCGCAAACGGCCTTGAGGCAAACGAGAAAGGGCTCCTGACCGGGGAGGGGGTCCTGAGGGTCCCGCTTGCCGAAAAGGATCGGGTCCTCCAAAAGATCATCGACAAAAGGGGGCCCTTCGATCACTCCATTGCGGTGGGGGACTCGCTGGTGGACGTCCCGCTTTTCAGGACCTGTGACAGCTCCATCGCATTCAGGCCGATGGACAATGCTGCCCGGACCGCAGCCAATATAACGATCCAGGGGCCATCCCTTGAACCGGTGGCCGACCACATTCTCCACCTGCTATCCGATAGAAGCGGGAAATAAGCTTTTATTACCGGATTGCTATATCCCTCCTCACTCCGTTAATGCGGTGATGTAACCATGTCGGATATACAGGAGCAGAGCAACGAGGTGATCAGGTCGATCATCGAGATGCTCAACGAAAAATTCACGGATGAGAAATCCGTAACGGTCCAGAGGATATTCGACAAGTTCGCCACCAGGCTTGTCAAGGGGAGGGATGTCACGATGTACATGTACAACATCGGCATCCTTGAACCCAGAAGGGAGAACGAGACGCCCAAGGAGGCGAACCTCTGGAAGATCGACATGGGGAAGGTGAGATCCTTCCTGGAGAACGACGGAGCGATCCTGGACTATCCCTGTCCACTTTGCGGATCCCCTACCATATCAAGATCGTACAGATCGTACAGATGCACCAAATGCGTCTACAGGGGGGACCTCCCCGAAAGGGCGTACAGGGGAAAGAAGAAATGATCATTTCTTGAGGGTCTGAAATCTATCCCTGAACATGTTCCAGTACTTCTCATTGGGAGTGATGTTCTCCTCGTTCATGGCGTAGGGCTTCTCGATGTGCTCCTCCTCCCGCCATATCTTCTCCATCTCCCCGGCGTCCAGCCATATCCCGTTACAGGTGGCGCACTCGTCCACCGTCACCCCGTATATCTCCTTTGTCTCCATGAAACATCTGCATGCCGGGCAGAGAAGCTTCTCGCTCTCTATGGCATCCTTGATATTGATCAGAAGCTCAATGGGGCTCTCATCACTCATGAACTGGTCCAGCTCCCGGGGATCGAACCAGATACCTCCACACCTCTCGCAGACGTCTATCTGCGTCCCCTTCGCCTCGACGATCACCAGGGGCACCTTGCATCTGGGACAGGCCCGCTCGCCGCTTATGCCCGCGGCCTTCTCAACATCTGGTTCCTGCATATGAATCCTTCAGAAGGTAATGGGCATGATACGATTTTAAATATTTCCCAACAGGGACCATCATATCGCAGGGGCGACCCTGAACTTACCCGACTTGAGCTCAAGGGCGAACATCGACGTGTTGTGGGCCATCCCCCTTAGCTTGATGCAACGGATCCTCCTCTGGAGGTCCACGTCGCCGATGGGGGTGAGGGTAAGCTGGAAGACCCCATCCGCAAGGAACTCCTCCTCCGCATAGTCCACATTCTGCGAGCTCTTCTCCGATATCAGGAACGTGGTGGTCCCAAGCGACCTGAGCCACTCGAACAGTCCGAAGAGATACTCCCTCTTGTTGGGGCTTCCCGCGAGGATCTCCATCACCGGAAGCGAATCGATCACCAGATGCTTGGCCCTCCTCTCTCCGACGAGGTACTCGACGTAGGTCTTCAGCGCGGAGAGCCAATCGTTCTCCGTGGAGAACTTCTCCATTGCAGCCCTTATCCTGCCAACATCCGAGACGATTATGTTCTTCCTGACCGCATCGTCCATGGGCCACCCCATCTTGTCCATCTGCCCCAGCAGGCTCTTCTGGCTCTGTTCAAGCAGACGATAGAGGCTCGAGTGCCCCTCCTTCTTGGCTGCGTTGTGGATTATCGAAAAGGCAAGCGAGGACTTGAAAGTGCCCGGGGTACCGGAGATCAGTATGATCGAACCTGGGGGTATTCCCCCACCCAGCTCGCTGTCAAACCCCTTTATGGACGTGGATATCATTTTAATGAATAGACCTCCCATGGTGTAAGCCATATTACTTGTTATTAAACGTAGCGGTTTTCAGTTGGCATGGTCCTTCCGCATGAGCCACCAGATATATCTCACGTCAGGGTCCACTTCGCCGTAGAATATGAAGATCAGTATCTCCTCTGTGAACGCGACGTAGTACACGATAAGGGTCAAAAACACCAGGGGCGTCCCACCGATGAAGAAGGAGAATATCACGGTGAAATATACCATGGTGGCCGCAAGGCGGAGGGAGTTGGTGTGCATGATCACCAGCTTCTTGAGCCTCACCGCGGAGACGATGAACGAGAGTATGAATATGGCGAAGAAGCCCATCATCATCTCGAAGTTGTTCATGATGGCCTCCCTCTGGAAGTGATAGAGGAAAAAGGCCGAGGAGAGGTAGAATATGACATCCGCCCAGGAGTCGAGCTTCTTGCCCAGCTCTGTTATCTCGTTGCGCCTCCTTGCGACCTTGCCGTCGAAGTAATCAGTGGACCCCAGGATGGCAT
>JAGLEG010000018.1 GCA_023145185.1 Thermoplasmata archaeon | reverse complement strand
AAACACCTTCACCTTGCCCCTGATATTACTTTCAATATCCATCCGGCTGTCGATCTCCAGAAGGTCCCTGTAACTTGCGATCCTCTCACCTTTTCTCGGTTCCATAACCCTACCTCTTCGATCTGATACCCCTCCACCCCACCGCACTGCAGGCTCTCGATCGGGCCCCGAACCAAGGGGGGATTATCCAACTGTCTATCGGAGTTCTCCTGATATCATTGCTTATTATTGCGTTTCGGGTTCCTATCTCTGCAGAGCCTATCTGCATCGGTTTGAACTGTAATTAAACTTTCCATGGGTTGTCTAACATTATCGCTCAAACTATAACCGGTGTCGAATCGAAATTCATGAAAATCATATGAAAACCGGAAAGAACCCTGATGGAGGGGTCACAGCTCCGCATTCCATACAGGGTCGCCGACGAAGTGCATCGTTCTTATCGCCTTTCCCGTGGCCCCGGAGGCCATCGTCGGCCCGTCCATGATGGCCTTTCCCACGACAAGGGTCTTGCCGTAGGTCTCATCCTTCACCCAGACCATGTCCCCCTCCTCTATGTCCAGGTCCGCATCGACGATACCCGGGGCCATAACGTCCGCACCGTTGGCAAGGAACCTGATCGCACCCATGTCCACGATCACCCAACCCTTGCGGGGTTTCAGCTCGTTCACGCCATGAAGGGTGAGATATAATGCCATCGGATCCTCCACCGCGATGATCTTCCCGTTCATGATGAAGGCCCGATCCCCACCCAGATCTCCCACGTCGAGCTCCCTCTCCTCGTCCACCTTGACCCCCCAGTTGAACACGATGTCCTTCCACACGGCCCTTGCCTCCTTGGACCTCAGCCTGTACCTCTTCTTGATGGAGAACTCCTTCATGCGATGATATCAGGGTAGGGAATATTTACAGATTGTGGAAGAGAGATGGACCATTTATATAACCAGGTCCGATATGGGACCCCATGAACGGGCTGGAATACCTGAATTCGCTGGGTATGTTCACCATGAAACCCGGGCTCTCCAGGATAAGGGCCCTCCTGCGTCACCTGGGTGATCCCCAGGATTGCGTGCCCTCGATCCTCGTTTCCGGAACGAATGGAAAAGGGTCCACCGTGCACGTCGCCAGGGACGTCCTGAAGGAGATGGGGGTCAGCACTCTTCTGTACACCTCCCCCCACCTGATCTCCGTCACGGAGAGGATATCGGTGGACGGACAGGAGATCGATGGGGAGGAATTAAGCGGATACCTGGGCCA
>JAGLEG010000179.1 GCA_023145185.1 Thermoplasmata archaeon | reverse complement strand
TGATTAGTCAAACAAGTCGGAAAGCAAATTGGTTTTTATCCCAACATTGACAGATCGAATAGGATATAAGCCGGCCAATGTTGGGAGCGGCCTAACTTTGACACATAATTATACTCATATGTCAAAGTTAGGTTTTAAGTGTAGATTTGAAGCTGGCTATTTCGCATACGGGGCCGCATCGAGGTCAACACCGTTCTTCTTACCCTGCCTCTTCCAGCCCATGTTTCCCATAGCGGTATAGAGCTTGTGGGGGATCAGCTTCTTCTCCATCAAGCGCTTCGCCTTATCGGAGATCTTCTCTCCCCTTGAGAGGTTCCCCGCCGCAATATCAAGGGATCTCTTCACGTTCCTCACCATGAACCCCCTGCTCTCCAGGGCATTCCCACTGATGGCCCCGCCGCCTCCAAGCATCAATCCCCCCATCCATTTCATCCCCATCCTCCTTGCAAACATCTCGCAGATGGACGTTGCCGTCTCTATCTGAGACGCCTCGGGGAACCCGCAGTTGATGATCGACGAGAGCCCCTTTCCCTTAATATTATCGAGGTCCCCACGAGCGTGGATCTCCTCAAGGGCCCTGGTCATGGGCCATGGCAGTGAATCGACATAGAGCGGAAAGATGAGTATGATCTGATCGTGATCCTGGATGAGCTTTACCAGATCGTCTGGACCATTCTCGTTTTTAAGGAACCCCCCAACGTTCTCGATCACGGCTTCCATGCCGTGTCCCTTCAGCTTCGTTTTAAGGTACTCGCCGATCGAGAGGGACGTGGACCTGCCCGGTTTGGGGCTTCCTATGAGGATCACTCCCTTTCCGCTCATCTTCCCACCTCCAGTAGGCCCTTGTGTATCTTTTTATCGAACTGTGGATCCCCTTGCCTGATCACAAGGGTTGACCATCTCCTGGTGTGCATGTTGATAGTGTTTCGTTCCACCAGTTCTTTAAACACCCTCTCCTCCTCCGGGTTCTTCCCATCGGTCACTCCTATGGCAAATATGTCAGGGTAGTTCTCGTATCTCTTCCTGTGATGGGTCTCCCCATCTATGGAGATGAAGAAGGGAGATATCGCCGGTATAAAACGGTCCAGTGACTTCTTGATATGAGATGAATAGCCCCCGAAGGTGATCGGCGTGAGGAAAACAACGAGGTCCGCATTGACGAACTTTCGTGTAAACTCTCGATTTGCATCATCTATCACACATTTACCAGGGGTCTTGACCCAGCAGCCGAAACAGCCCATGCAGTTCCCGATATCGAGATCGCGAAGGAGGACCGATTCGGCCTCACAACCTTTTCCCTTCAGAACTGCCTCTATCTCCTTCTGATAGGGTTCCAGCTCGGAGCTATCATGCCCGCCGTTCAGGATGTAGGCCTTCATCGCTATCCCTGATGGCGATCAACTAAATTAATGAGTTCTCTTGCTGAGATCGGACTGATACAGGTTCGATTTGAAAGATCAGAAGACGCATCCTTTTCTGTCTCCATTTTCCCAGCAGTGCTCCTCCTCTTCGAATTCTTCACACTCCTCAGAATCTGAGTGGATACTTTCCTCAAGGTCACCACCTTGAGGGTGAGACAAATCTACTGATTTGTTGACACCACGAAGGTTAGACGAATCTTCTGATTCGTCGTAATGCTCCTCGCAGATCTCCTCACCATCTTCGAGGTCACACTCTTGGGAATGTTCCTCGCACTCCTCGTGCCTCTCGTCGTAATCTTCATCCATGCATTCACCCCTTCCCCAATCCAGGGAGATGCCATTTAACCTGTCGGGGATGTCTGCCATTGCGAATAGTCCCGTACCAAACACGGCTGCGATCACGACTCCGATCAATGCGGCCTTAAGGATCATAAGACTACATCTGGCAGAGACAGTTATTAAGCTAATGCCTAGATTTTCGCATCTTTCCAGTAACGTCTTGACAGTCAATTATTTACTGCTCTCTTCCCTGAGCTCCTTTCTCTTGATCTTTCCCGATATGGTCTTGGGGAGCTCCTTGACGTACTCGATCATTCTGGGGTACTTGTATGGAGCTGTCACCTTCTTCACGTAATCCTGAATGTCCTTTGTCAGCTCGGGAGAGGGCTCGTAATCCTTCGTCAATATAATATACGCCTTGACCAGGATGCCCCTGATCCCATCAGGGTCAGGCGCTCCTACAACCGCACACTCGGCAACCGAGGGATGCTCCATCAGGGCCGACTCGACCTCAAAAGGCCCTATCCTGTATCCGGATGACTTGATCACATCGTCGTCCCTTCCCACGAACCAGAAGTATCCGTCCTCATCCCTGTATGCCCTGTCACCGGTGAAGTAGAAGTCGTGGTGGAAGGCCTTCTTCATGGCCTCCTCGTCCTTCCAGTACTCCTTAAGCAACCCGGGGGGCCTGTTGTCGCCAAGATACATTGCGATGTTGCCCTCCTCCCCCGCTGGCATCTCCTTCCCCTCGTCGTCAACGATACGTACGTCGTGCCCCGGAGTAGGTTTGCCGACGGAGCCGAACTTGATGGGCATGAAGGAGTAGTTCGATAACACGCAGACGGTCTCGGTCTGCCCGAAGAAATCGTAGATGTCCAGGCCGAATATCTCCTTCCACACCTTGATGACCTCGGGGTTCAGCGGCTCGCCCGCGGACATGCAGTGCCTTAGTTTCAGGTTGTACTTCGTCAGGTCCTGCTGGATTAGCATCCGATACACGGTGGGTGGAGCACAGAAAGTGGTCACGCCGTACCTGACCATAGCCTTCAACAACCCGTTTGGATCGAACTTTCCGGGCATATCCCACTGGATCACCGCAGCACCCACGATCATCTGGCCGAACAGCTTTCCCCATGCGGCCTTGGCCCACCCCGTCTCGGAGATCGTCCAGTGGAGGTCGCAGGAGGTAAGTGCAAGCGCGAACTTCGCAGTGACCTCGTGTCCTATGGGATAAGAATGTGTGTGCAGGACCATCTTGGGTGGTCCCGTGGTCCCCGACGTGAAATAGAGGAGCATGGGGTCTATCGACCTGGTCCTCTCCACCCTGGACATGTCCAGATCATCCTCAACTTTTGACATCTCATCAGAATAATCGAGCCAATCCATCACGGCCTTGTCCACGACCATCTTGTGCTTCAGAGTCGGACAATCCTCAGCGATCCTCTCCACACGGCCTACGTGGTCGACATCGGTGATGACCATGCTTGCCTCGGCCCTGTTCACCCTGTACTTGATATCCTTGGAGGTCAACAACACCGTGCCGGGCATGGGAATGGCCCCGATCTTGAACATGCCCAGAAGGACCACATACCATTGCGGTATGGATTCGAGGATCACCAGGACCCTGTCCCCTTTCTTGATCCCCATGTCCAGCAGGACATTTGCAAACCTGTCGGAGAGCCGTTTCAGATCGAAGAAAGTGTGGTAGCTCGACTTTTCCGTATCAGGATGTATTGACACCAGCGCCAGCTTGGTCCTGTCCTGGGCCCATTTATCAACAACGTCAAAGGCGAAGTTGTAGTACTCGGGGATCTCCCATTTGAAATCCCGATACAGCGTATCGTAATCCATCACTTTTTCCACATTGCATTCTGTTGGTAACATCTCGTTCTCTCCGTTATAAAGCTCATCTCTTCCTGGGTTCGACCTTGATATCCGTTTTGATATCGGCAACCCGCCTCGCCAGCTCGATATCCCTCTCTATGCCAGCCTTGGCGTTTATCATCATCTTTGCACCGTCCGGGGAGCCCCCTCCGTGCATGCATCCGGGGACGCCCGCCCCGATGGTCAGCCACTCTACGAACCTGGCGATCCTCGCCCTGGTCTCACCGTCGGTGTTGGCGCTGAGGTACTTCTTCAACAGGTCCCCGTATTTGGGGTCCTGGAGGTCCATGTAGGATGGGAGACACCCGGTCTCC
>JAGLEG010000178.1 GCA_023145185.1 Thermoplasmata archaeon | reverse complement strand
GGTCACCTGTTTACATCGACATGGGTCAATCGGTGGACAAGAGGCATCCCCATGCCGAGGAGTTCCTCAGGAGAGACCTGAACGTGGTGACCCATTTCTTCGGAAAGAAGGGGCTCACCGGTGTCAAGAAGCAGGCAGATGATCTCTTTGATGAGCTCACCGTGGAGGATGGGGAGTAGAACCAGGAATACGGGCAGTTCCCTGCGATCGTGGGAAGTATTGAGGCGACCCCATCTATTCTGGTTTTAAACTTCATTTCGAAGGTTGTTCCTTTTCTTACTTATATGCGTAAGTGCATGTTATCTACACACTCGTGGAGGTAACCAAAATGAAAGAAAATAATCTAATGATAGCGGTCGGAGCGGTGATCGCCCTCCTTTTACTGGGAGCGCTCGGCCTCGCCCTGTTCGCAGGGGAGGATGGCGGTGATGGAATGGTTGATGATAACGGTGCGGTATCGATCACAGAGGGAGATATCTATGGGGACCTGGATGAGACGCCTCAGGTAGATAATGGAGATCCCGATGGCCTTATCGACACATCGGATCTGGATGGTTCGGAGGACCCTCTGATATCTCCCCCGGAAGAGGTGGAAGTTCCACAGGAGCCTCTCCCATCCGAGGATGAGGAGGGGGTCGTTATCCCCGATGAACCCGGGCAAGTTGTAGATGATGTGGGCCCGGTCGAGGAGAACCCCCAGCCCGATGAAGAGGAACCACAGGTCGTTGAGGACCCTCCGGAAGAGGAAGAGGTCGTGGATCCCTCGAACGTCCCGGTGGACGAGCCCGAGGAAGAAGGGCTAAGTGATGTGGAGATCGAGGGCCTGCTGTTCATGAGGGAGGAGGAGAAGCTGGCAAGGGACGTCTACTCCTACCTCTACGACCTCTGGGGTCAGAGGACATTCGATAATATACAGGGAGCGGAGCAGAAGCACATGGATTCCCTCCTGGGGCTGATAGAGGAGTATTCTCTGGAGGATCCGGTGGGGGACAACGAGCCGGGCATTTTCGAGGACCAGGCGCTCCAGGACCTCTATGACGACCTTATTGAGAGCGGGGAGGCCTCGCTTGTGGATGCGCTTCTCGTGGGGGCGGCGATCGAGG
>JAGLEG010000177.1 GCA_023145185.1 Thermoplasmata archaeon | reverse complement strand
ATGTGTAGGATTATAACTAAATCCGGGAGAATTCCCACTACAGATCAAAGAAACATTTTCATTAGAGCTTATATTAATATATCTTCCATTAATCCGTTCAATATCGAAATTTCCAGATCCATGTGAAAATATTAGATTAGATAATACTGTACTTTTATCCTCATCGTGATATTGTTCGATTATTGGGAGTAAAACAAAGAATGGTTTTTCATTCTCTACAGTTATTGTGATTTCATATTTATATTCAATGTCATCGTCAAATATCGAATTCAAACACCCTGATGATATCAGCATTATTAAAATAGGACAGATAATGGCAATAATTAACTTCCATTTCATTAAATCACATATTTCCATACATTGAATAATTAATATTCCCGTTCATGTACAATATTATCCTTTCCTTTTACCGCCATTGCCGGAAACGTTCACAGGGCCGTTCATCAGATCAAATCCATTCCATTATCGTCCTGGTGACATATCAATTTTTCCTGATGATAAGACCATTAAATTCTGTATATCTTTGCAAGAAAGTATTTCCGATAACAACATGTTACTCGTTCGAAATGAAGAGAAAGAAGGAATACATGAGATGTGGACACTGTGGTCGCTCCATAGAGAGGAAATACTGGAAGGGAAATGAACTCTATTGCAAAGGCTGTCATATCTTCATCTGCACTAAATGTACTGTATTGATCGGAAGATGCCCCCGATGTCTCGGGCATCCAAATAGATGTACAGTATGGCTCAGGGACTATCTATCCCTCCTTTTTCTTACAATTGAAGTGTTGATGGCCCTGGGCATCGTGTTCTCCGGAATTCACATCAAGGGGGTCGTTATTCTCCTTATCTCCCTTCAAGTACTCACAATTCCTTTGTGGTTGCCCATTATTATATTACACCTGATCACGATAAAAAGAAGAAAAAAGCACATTGAACATCTGAAGACCTTACCCGAAGGTATCATCCCGAAAAAAGATAGAAAGATGAGCGATCGGATAGAATACGAGACAGAAAAGAATCGTAAACGGTTAACCGATCATCTCCTGAGAAAAAAAAGAATGGACCCCCAGAAATACGGATACAGGGGTGAATGGAATGGAATTCCATTATCCAAAAAAGAGTTTATCATATTTCGAAGAAAGAACAGTAGATTTATTTTCATCTCTTCAGCTGTTTTGATTCTTCTCGGCATTGCATTTGTGATCCCAACACACCTTGCATTTAATGATCTGGCGTGTTCATTAATTGTGTTCACCCCTGCAACGGCGGGAGGATTGATCCTCTTCATCGAGATATTGAAGTTCTTTGATGATATGGGCAGCAGCCCTCGAAGGATCAGCGCACCCTCGGAGATGAAAAGCGTTGAAAAGGCAACAGAGGAGATCAAGAGATTCCTGAAGGTAATGGACCTTGAGTACACGATGAAAACAATTCCAAGAATGAAGATGATGACCCATGACCTTTACGAGGACCACTATTTCATTGAGGGCAACATCCAGATCGGCATTTACTATGGGCACAGGAAACAATATGGAAAGGTGGAATCGTTCATCTTCAGATTTGGCTATTCAAATATGGACCATGTTCAGGAGATCTTCAGATCATATGATGATTTCCTTGCAAGAAAGAAGCTTATCTCGGTGTGGGATGTTGATATAGATAAAACTCTATCATTGAATAAATAAAACCGGAATCAATTGGCCACTAGTGCAGATCCGGGAGACTACCTTCTCCCTTTTCGCTCTTTCCTCCCGTTATACAGAGAACATATCTATTTCAGGCAAGGTTTAAATCCTCTGAGCCGAATGGATGCCCATGTCGCTGCTGGACGGCACGAAGTACACATGTATTCTCTGCGATAGGCACATCAACCAGGGGATGATGAGCAAGAGCTTCGATCCCCCCATCAAATGCAAAGGGTGCAAGGGGTGGGTGTGCCCCGCCTGCCACAACTCGGATCACGATGCAAAGGGGGGGCTGTGCCCCAAATGCGGTGGGGACCTCTACTATCCACTCTTCAACATCTGATCTGCGAATGTGAAACTCAAACGCCAGGGCGATCAGATCCAATGGTTCCTATTCTCATAGCTGAGGTACACGAAGTGGCTTTTTACGTTGTTCCACATTCTCATTTTCACATATTTCACAAGTTGATAGAGGGACATGTGAAAGATCACGTATGTCAGTGTCGAATTGATCAGACATAACACGAAAAGGTCAGCTCCCGGTGAAAAAAGGCTCATAAAAACAAACCAGAGGAGGATAAATGGGATAAAAAGGAGCATCTCGACCATCGATAATAGAAACCTCACCAGGTCATTCTCCGAAAGGGGCATAAATTCGTTGATTATCCATGAGAGGATCCACATCACAAACAACATGGGTGGCCACATGATCACAGTCCCATTGATATCACAAACCATCTTCTTCATACGTTATCGATAATAACACCTCTATACGCCATATTAAACCGATATCAACTCATGTGACCTCATGTGTATTGTAACACAGGTCCCCCCTATTCTGAACTCCGATCCGTTCTCACAATCTATTTATATTGAACCTCACCAATGAACTGACAGCAGGGGGACACCCATTGAGAAACACAATCATCGCTCTCATTATCAGCATTCTATTCCTGCTGACACCGATCTCCA
>JAGLEG010000176.1 GCA_023145185.1 Thermoplasmata archaeon | reverse complement strand
ACCCGGTCTTCATCAACGACCTTCAGGACGACCCCTCATCCCTGGGATGGCACGCCTGGATGGTGATCGAGAAGAAGAGCTCCATGATCATAGGCGATGTGGGTTTCAAGGGACCTCCGGAAAAAGAGAATGTTGTCGAGATCGGATTCAGCATCGTGCCCTCGAGAAGGGGGTCGGGTTACGCAGCTGAAGCGGTCTCATCCATGGTCGAATATGCATTATCAAAGCATGGGACCATTCGATTGACGGCGGAGTGCTCTCTCGACAATCGACCATCCCTGAGAATACTGGAGACCTGCGGATTCCACCGATCCGGCAGGGTGGGAGAGAATCTCCTGTTCAGGCGAGATCAATAGGCCATGCACACGATGTTCCACCACCTTCACCCATATACAATGGCCATGGCATGGAGAAGAAAATGGTATTTTTGTAATAATATCCCGTAAAATTTATGCTAATATATATATACTCATCCACTTTACTCATATTCTCCCTACCCATGTACATAGTATAGGTGATAAGCTCGATAACGGTGGGGTTCCGGAGTGGTTGAGATGAAGATCCCGTCTATGATGATCAAACAGCTGTACACTTACGGGAGCCTGTTCAACGTTATGGGGGGAGTCAAGTTCACTTTGAAGAACAAGCTCTCCGACGCGATACTCACGGGCATTTCAAAGATAGTGATCGATGGCGTTAACATTCCTCTGGAGAAGGCAACCCTCACGTTCAAGGGAGATTCGTTCAATGCATCCAGTGTGGATGCTGATAACACCGTCCCCTTTCCCAAGTCCCAGGAGGTTGAGGTCCTGATAGAGTCGGACCCGCTTCCCAAGGGCGCACCCCATGATATCAACCTGGAGTTCAAGACCAAACCCTTCGGGATGCTCAACCTGGAGATCTCGGACAACGTCGATTCGGAATTAAGAGAGAATAACAAACCCAAGATCCCCCACAACAAGGATGACAACACATCGGCGGAGATAGTCAAGAAAAGGCAGGAGTTCATCGAGGAGTTCACGGGGAAGAAGCTCGATCACCTCACCCACTTCTCCGTCTCACCGGAGGATACCCGGGGGAACATCGAGAATTTCACTGGTGTGGCACAGGTCCCGATAGGGATCGCGGGCCCGCTGAAGGTCAACGGGGAGTACGCTCAAGGGGAGTTCCTGATACCCCTTGCAACCACGGAGGGCACACTGGTCGCGTCTTACAACAGGGGCATGAAGATAGCGAACATGAACGGGGGCATCAAGACCACGGTCCTCGATGACAGGATGCAGAGGGCTCCGGTCTTCGTGTTCTCGTCGGCACGGGATGCCAAAAAATTCGCCGAGTGGGTCGACGAGAACTTCGAAAACATCAAAAAGAGCTCGGAATCCACATCCAATTTCGTAAAGCTGCTTGATATCGAGAAGTACATGGTGAGCAAGTTCGCCTTCCTTCGGTTCAATTACTCGACGGGTGACGCAGCAGGGCAGAACATGGTGAGCAAGGCCACCTTTGAAGCGTGCAACTGGATAGTGGACAATTACGAGGATATCAAGCACTCCTACCTTGAATCCAACATGGCCACGGACAAGAAGGGATCTCAGCTGAACATCCTCAGGACGAGGGGGAAAAGGGTGGTGGCGGAGATCGTCGTGGATCGTGAGATCCTCGAAAAACACCTCTACGCCTCACCGGAGGCCATGATATTCCACAGCAGGATCGGGAATATCGGGGCGATGATCTCGGGGGCAAACAACAACGGACTGCACTCGGCGAACTCCCTCGCAGCGATGTTCATCGCAACCGGACAGGATGTTGCGAACATCGCCGAATCCTCTGCCGGCACGATATACAGTGAGATCCTGGATGATGGGAGCATCTACGTCTCATTGACCATACCCTCGCTGATCGTTGCATCATATGGAGGAGGCACGGGCCTTCCAACTCAGAAGGAGTGCCTGGAGATGATGGGCTGCTATGGAAAGGGGAAGGTGATGAAGCTCGCCGAGATCGTGGCCGCTGTTGCGCTGGCAGGGGAGATGTCCCTGGCCGCCGCCATCTCCTCGCTTGACTGGGTCTCCAGCCACGAGCGCTACGGTAAGAACCGTTGACCGCCCCATCACCGTAAGCTTGTTATCAAATCATTGACCCATCATTTATATCGCTCTATCCAACAGATCCTTCGCATTACCTGCAAGTATTAGGTTGACCTAAATCTATTTATCCATGATGGTAATAGGTCAGCTTGAGTCCCGATGAAAGAAAAGACCATTCGCATAGCACTTGCGGGCAATCCCAATGTGGGCAAGACCACCATATTCAATCAGATGACCGGTGGCAAGCAGCATGTGGGGAACTGGCCCGGCGTGACGGTCGAGAAGATCTCCGGCCTCAGAAAATATCGTGGTTACAGGCTCGAGATAGTGGACCTTCCCGGGATCTATTCCCTGACGGCCTATACCATCGATGAGATCGTGGCCAGGGACCATATACTCAACGACAGGCCCGATGTGGTCATTCAGATAATGGATGCCACCAACCTGGAGAGGAACATGTACCTCACCACACAGCTCATGGAGCTTCAGACCAGGCTGGTCATCGGGCTCAACATGACGGACCTGCGAAGGCGCATCGGGGATGATCTGAACGTTGAAAGGCTATCCCAGTTCCTGGAGATCCCCATCGTGGAGACTGTGGGAAGCAAGGGTACGGGCATCGAAAAGCTGTTCGATGCCGCGATAGATGAGGTGGAGAGGTTCCCGCATCACGAGCATCTCATCGGCTACGGCCCCGAGATCGAGGACGAGGTCCGCCGGGTGATGAAGGCCATGGAGAGGCATCAGGATGTGATCGGATACTACCCGCTGAGGTGGTTTGCACTCAGGGCCCTGGAGGGAGATAAAAAGATCGCAGAGTTCTCGGGCGACATCGGGATCGAGGGTGATCTCAAAAGGGCGACAAGAGGGGTGGATCCGGAGGAGTTCGAGATAGAGCTGTCGGACCACAGGTTCGAGATGATCAAGAATATCCTCAACAGGGTCCTGCAGGAGAGGAGGGGGCGAATGTCATGGTCCGATCGGATGGACTCCGTTCTGACCCATAAATACCTGGGGATCCCAATTTTTTTGATGATCATGTGGGCTACCTTCGAGCTCACCTTTACGGTAGCATCTCCCTTTGTCAGCCTGATAGGAACTGGCTTTACCGCCCTTGGAGGCCTGGTGGCCGATAACCTCCATCCCGATTGGTTATCATCCCTCATTGGAGACGGACTGATAGGAGGTGTAGGGGGCGTTCTAACCTTCGTACCAACCATATTCGTCCTGTTCTTCCTGATCTCCATCCTCGAGGGTACGGGATACCTTGCCCGGGCGGCGTTCATCATGGACAAGCTGATGTACAGACTTGGGCTCCACGGCAAATCGTTCATACCCATGATCATCGGCTTTGGATGCAACGTCCCGGCCATACTCTCCACAAGGACCATAGAGGATCGGAACGACAGATTGATCACCATCCTGATCAACCCATTCATGTCATGCAGTGCAAGGCTCCCCGTCTACATACTGCTCGCAGGCGCTTTCTTTGGCAGGGGGGCCGGAACGGTCATATTCGCACTGTACGTCCTTGGCATCCTGGTCGCCATCCTGTCGGCCAAGCTTTTCAGACACACCATCCTGAAGGGGCAGCCGGCCCCCTTCATCATGGAAATGCCCCCTTACAGGGTGCCAACGCTGAGGAATGCTCTGATGCAGATGTGGGAGAAGGGCAGGTCATACATCAAGAAAGCAGGGACAGTAATATTGATAGGGTCGCTTGTGATATGGGCGATGGCCAGCCTTCCCTGGGGTGTCGAATACGGCAGCGAGGAGAGCGTTGCCGGCACGATCGGACATGCGATGGAACCCCTGATCGAGCCGTTGGGGTTCGACTGGAAGATAGGGGTGGCCCTCATGTTCGGTTTCGTCGCAAAGGAGATTGTCGTAAGCTCCCTGGGAGAGCTGTACGATAGTGGGGAAGACGGAGACGACGCCCTCCAGGGGACGCTCCGGGACGA
>JAGLEG010000175.1 GCA_023145185.1 Thermoplasmata archaeon | reverse complement strand
AATCCAAATTTGAGGAAGGCGATCGGCAAGGGGCTCGAACTATGAAGAAAGTGAGGGTGATTCCCTCGGAGTAGGCGTATAAGTATCTCAATGGACGTATTCCGATCACAGGAAAATATAATTGGGATTTTTATAGAATGCGTATTAATCCAATAGATTTATTTAATCATTGGACTCTATGTCCATAAAGGTGATCATTCAATGAACCTAAAGGTAATCCTTGAACCATCAGAAGAAGGTGGTTTTACAGTATATGCCCCTTCTCTTCCAGGCTGTATCTCCGAAGGCGATTCAAAAGAGGAAGCTCTGGAAAATATCAGAGAGGCGATCGAGCTGTATAGACATCCAATACCTTATCACATATAATAAAAAGCACAGGCCTTTCACTTGAGGCGTTCTTGTCGTTTTTATAATAATCTTTCCGATCTCTTCACGACGAGCATGTACATTGGGATGAAGTAAAGCAGCGTGGTAGAGGCATTATCATTTGAAGTTCCATTTGGCCTCTGCGGGTGAGAAGGATAGGTAATCTCTGTTATCGAACCAGGCGCATTCGAATCGGTCCAGTGGTATCCCCGTTCTGAACGAGAGGCCCCTGGCATAGAGGAGAAGTTGGCCCACCGCGTTCTCCTTTATTGCGTTGGGTTTGTAATCGAGGATGTGGATCTTTCCATATCTTATCTGGAGGAGGTCTATATGTCCTGTTATGGAGCCCCTCCCTTTTTCCCAGAAGTATATCGGGACCTCCTTTGCGATGGTTGCGGTGTCGTTTATGAGCATAAAATTCTCTATGACCTCGTGGCGTTGTTTGTTGTTCATGGCATCTTTCAATGCGAATGACGCCATCTTGCATGCCAGGTTGGTTTTGGGGTCGATATCTACCTTTGTTCTCACCTTCAACGAGGAACACCTTTCCCCTTCCTGGTATTCAGGACGGTCCTCCACTGCCGTCAGATACTTTGTTAATTCTGGAAACTCCCTTTTGGCATATTCCAGTTTGATCATATGGTAGGAGTAGCGGTAGATCAGCCCCCTGTGGACCATCTCCTTTATGACGATCTGGTTGGTATTTCTCATCCGGTTCTTTTTCATTGGTGCCAGGTGGGAGTAGGCCTGGATCCATCTGTGGATCGTTGTCTTGGAGATCTGCTTTTTGTATCTTTTTCTCATCTCTTTCTGGATCTCATTAATATTGTTTCCCATCGTGTACATGTTGAGGGTCCTCACCTTGTATCTATCGTGGTATCCTCCCCTGGATCCCATGGAGAACCTCCGTTTGCATTCCTTGCAGAGATAGACCTGTTTTTTATTATCTCCTGAATTGGAGAAACCTTTCCTGATAGTTTCTATTGAATCACATCTGGGACATCTGGCAACCATGCAACGCACCGAGTGGGAATCGGCATTATGTTTGATATCGTTTTCCTTCAATTCTGGTAGATCGGTTCGTTAGTTCATTGTGGGTGAACAATACGTTCATATAGTGTGAACATTATGTTCATTGTACATGAACTTTGAGTTATGGGAACTGATGAAGAGCAGGGAGCGGTTCGATGTCCTGAAGCATGTTCTGTATTCTCGGGGTGAGCATACGGTGACCGGCATCTCATCCCACTTCGGTATCAGCAAGGGTCTTGTTTCCGGTTATCTTCGTTTACTGGAGGAGTTCGGGATATTGGAAAGGATGGGTAGGACATATATTCTGACGGAGTGTCCGATCGTTTATAACCTGAAAAGAACCATAAACATATCCAGGATCGATCCTGGACATTTCCAGGATGATTGGATCGAAGGCGTGGGGGTCTACGGTTCCTGGAGGTCAGGTACGAATTTCGAGGAGAGCGACCTCGACCTTTGGTTCAGGGTCCGCATGAACCCCGGTG
>JAGLEG010000174.1 GCA_023145185.1 Thermoplasmata archaeon | reverse complement strand
TTCGCTCAGAAAGTGTCGGCTCAGATGAGGAAGAGGTTCCTGAAATGGATGTCATCCCAATGCCCCCTCCAATGCCTGAACCCGTCAAGAAAGGTATGGACATCGTCTATGACGAGGAGATCCCCCTTGAGGAGATGGAGGAATTGGAGGAGACCCTCGAAGATGTGAAGGAAGAGGAGAAGACCCTGGAGGATATACACGAGCCTGAACAAAAGCCCAGGGAAAAGAAGGGGACAATAGGTGACCTCAGGATAATGATGGATGAAGACAGGATAGAGGAGGCGCTGAAACTATCAGAGAAACTGATGGAGGAAGATGAGTACAGCTATGAGGTGCTCAACGAAAGGGGCGTCCTTTTGTACCATACCGGAGACATCAATGGGTCCATCAAATGCTACGAGAGGGCCCTTAAGCTGAATCCAGAGTCGCTTGAAGCAGTTGTGAACTACGCGACCCTGCTGGCAGGGAAGGGGGAGATCGACAGATCGCTCAGCCTCCTGTCCGACGCTGTTGAGAAGAACCCCTATTCAGAGGAGGCGTGGAACAACAAAGCAGTCGTTCTCGCCCACATTGGCCGTAACCGAGAGGCACTTGAGTGCCTTGATCAATCCGTCAGGATCAACGATAGGTCCGTAGAGACCTGGTTCAACACCGCCGTCATACTCGAGAAGCTGGAGGAGTACGGCCCGGCCTATGAATGCTATACGCGTATCCTGGACCTCGAACCGGACCACGGGACGGCCAGAAAAGGCCAGGAATACTGCAGAATGCACAAATGATCAACCTTAATGATTGCAGGTCGATCAGATAATTCTCCACTTGTGATAGGCGGGCTGGTCAGGGGTGAAGCAGTAGTGTATCGACTGGAAATCGGACTTTAACTTGATCACATCCTCCTTCACCTTGAGCGGGTCCTCCCTGCCGATCAGGATCCTCCTGAACAGCTCTGCGACCTCGGCCATATGTGATTCCCTCATGCCTATCCTCGTCAGCTCCTGCGCCCCTAACCTGAGGCCGGATGGCCTCATGGCGGTTCCGGGATCGTCCGGGATCAGGTTCTTGTTGGTGATCATATTGGCGGTCTCAAGGTCATCCGCACATATCGCTCCACCGCCCTGCTCGGATACGTCAAGTACCATTGCGTGGGATTTTGTGAACCCATGTTTCTCCCCCAGTACGGTGAACCCGCGCTCGTGAAGGGCCTGGGCAAAGGCCTGGGCGTTCCTTATGATCTGGTCGGCATACTGTTCGCCGAACTCGATGTGCTCGGCGAAGGCTATCCCCTTGGCTGACATGGTCATCAGGTGGTGGGATGAGTGCGTGCCGGGAAACACTCTCCTTCTTATGGCCTTCCACTGGTCCTCATCCTTGGGGTTTCCCAGGATCACCCCTCCCTGAGGACCTGGTAACGTCTTGTGTGTTGACCCGGTTATGATATGTGCACCTTCCCGAAGCGGGTCCTGGAAGCGCTTTCCAGCGATCAGCCCAAGGACATGTGCGCCATCGTACCACACATGGCAGTCGATCTCCTGGAGGGTATCGCGAAGTTCCTTGAGGGGCGCCGGGAACAGGAAGACGGACCTGCCGAACAGGCAGAGTTTCGGCCTGTGCTCCAGGAGGAGTTTCCTCGTAGCGTCGATGTCTATGTTCATCAGGTCCTTGTCCCAAACGTAGGTCATCTCGTTTCCACCCCTTAGGCCCCCTGCACCGAACTTCGCAGATGATATGTGGGCCCCATCATTGAGATGAGGTGCAAAATATAGCTCCCCCGGCTTGATGAAGGAGAAGAACGCGGAAATATTGGCTGTGGTTCCCGAGATCGGCCTCACATCCGCCTCTGGCGCGTTGAAAAGCCTCTTGGCGATCTCCTCAACCCTCGTCTCGACCCTGTCGACGTAGGTGTTTCCGTTGTAGTACCTCTTCCCCGGCAGGCCTTCGGCGTATCTGTCCGTGAAATCGCTAACCTGAAGCTGCCTGGTCAGGGGAGATACAAGATTCTCCGATGCGATCATACAGAGGGAGTCCTTGAACCAGTCGGTATGCGTGTCTATGTTCTCGTAGATGAACCTTACATCTTCGTTGTCCGGAAGGGGGAGTGTCATATCTTCACCTCGGCAGGGGAAGAGGAACAGGTGAATTAACTTTTTCGGATACCATTTGAATACTATCCACGATCGTGGGCCACTTTTCCGATAGTTTAATAGATTTGAGGTATCTGCAGAGCCCACGAAAGGAAAGGGTCCAATGGAGGACAAAGACGGGAAAAAGAGGGCGGACATCTGGGAGGACGATCCGGTGCTGGAGGGCGTGGTGGGATCGATAGCCAGAATGCTCATCTCCGGGGACGTGTCCGGCAAAAAGGACCTTCAGGACCTGAAGATCAAGACCCTCAGGGACTCGGGCCTTGACAGGGTGCCAACGAACTCCGTTATCCTCGACTACATCGCGAAGAACCATCCGGAAATGAGGGATGACCTCCTTCCACTGCTTCTCAAAAAACCCTCCAGGACGATATCAGGAGTTGCGGTCGTTGCGGCCATGACCTCTCCTCATGACTGCCCTCATGGGAGATGCATATTCTGCCCCGGAGGGACGGAGAAGGATGTGGCGACCCCGCAGTCTTACACGGGGCGGGAGCCGGCTGCCATGAGGGGGGCCCAGAACGGATACGACCCGTACATGCAGGTGGTGAACAGGATCGATCAGCTGAGGTCCATAGGCCACCCCACGGACAAGATAGACCTCATCCTCATGGGCGGGACCATGACCGCCAGGGACGTAGAGTATCAAGAGGGGTTCGTCAAGGGATGCCTGGATGGCATGAACGGGTTCATCTCGGATGATATGGATAAGGCCCTGGCCGGTAACGAGAAGGCGGATCACAGGTGCATCGGCATCACCTTCGAGACCAGGCCAGACCGCTGCTTTGAGAAGGAGGTTGATATCATGCTCGGGCTTGGTGGAACCTCCGTTGAACTGGGGTTCCAGTCGGCTTATGATGGGCCGCTTGAGACGTCCAGAAGGGGACATACCATCGAGGATGCGGTGAGGTCAACACGGATCATGAAGAATGCGGGGTTGAAGGTGAGCTATCACATCATGCCCGGCATACCCGGATCCGATCCGGATATGGACGTGAGTACCGCTGAGAGGATATTCAACGACGATCGCTTCATGCCGGACAAGATCAAGATATACCCCACCCTCGTCATCGAGGGGACGGAACTGTATGACATGTGGAAGAGGGGCGAATATGAGCCTCTGTCAACGGAGGAGGCGGCCAGGGTCGTGGCGAGGATCAAGGCCATGGTCCCTCCCTGGGTAAGGATCTCAAGGGTCCAGAGGGATATTCCCAGCCCACTGGTCGAGGCCGGCGTGAAAAAGAGCAACCTCAGACAGCTTGCATGGAAAGAGCTGGAGGCAATGGGGGAACGGTGCAGATGTATCAGGTGCAGGGAGATCGGCCACAGTGAGAGGGGTGAGGGGCACGATCTCGATAAACAGGACATTGAGCTCGTGAGGAGGGAATATGATGCCTCGGGTGGACGGGAGTTGTTCCTGTCATACGAGACCCCAAAGGAGGACCTCCTCATCGGATACGTACGCTTGAGAAGGCCATCCTCCGATGCGCACAGGCCTGAGGTGGATACGGAGAGGGGGACCTCGCTGATACGTGAGGTGAAGGTGTTCGGAGCCATGGTGCCTATCGGGCGATCGTCTGATGGAAAGTGGCAGCACAAGGGATATGGAAGGAAGCTCATAGCCGGGGCGGAGAGGATATCGAAGGAGGAGTGGGATATGAAAAGGATCCTGGTTACCGCAGGAGTGGGGGTCAGGGAATATTACAGGAAGCTTGGATACAAGAGGGTGGGCCCCTACATGGGAAAGGATCTATCAGTCGCATCCGGTAACGAATAGGATGGCTGTGGTGTTGCATCCCCCTACGTATATAGCATCGATCACCGGGATCGATACGAAGAATAGATCGAAATGGCCGATCCCATCCTCGAAACCGTTGCACCTGTTGAATGCCAGCGCCCAGATATCCTCACCGTTGTAGCATGCTTTCTCAGCGTATGTAGGAATCCTGTAGGGGCGAGCTGACAGGTCGGAATAGGTCTCCTTGATGGCGAGTTTCAGTATCTCCCCGTCCTCTCCCAGCCCCTCTGCAAGCTCCGCCATCCTGTCCGTCAGCTCATCCCTCATCTCTACTGACAAGTCGGCCCCCGTATAGTTTTCGGCAAATCTGTCGTGGATGTCCTGATAAGGCACCGAATTGGGGGTTCCGGAATAATCATGGCCAGTTGCCACAACCACCGGATCCAGTTTCAACATTGAAGACCAGTTCAGGAAAAAATTGACCTTCTTGGAGGAAATGGACCCTCTCCACATCATATCATGCCCTGTGACGTTCCAGGCATCTCCCGATGAGTATACGGCCCATAATTCATATGACCCGTTCACGAAATGATATGGATCCGATCCGTCAAATTCCTCATTTCCGAAGGTATGGTCCGATAGGTTCACTATCCTGGTGATAGTCTCCCCCTCGAATAGCTCCACTGGATAGACCGGATTCTCCACATATGGATCGATGATATGCAGGACCTCACCGTCAGGACACTCGATGAAAATATCCAGCGTCCGGTTGTAGGGCTCCTCCCAGGTGATGAAATCGACGTCAATTTCCCCGACCCAAATAGTGCCAGTAACGCTTGTCAGGACGACCTCCGCAGAAAGGTCCAGAATAGATCCAGCATTGGTTCCGCTGAGAGAGACATCTAATGTCAGTACATCATCTCCTGCACCATTCCCTCCTGTGTCTTCCGGCTGGATACAGCCGCATAGCAGCAGAAGAAGAATGGGAACTGTTACCGCCCAGTCCCTTCTCATATCAATCAGAATCATATGGGCCTTGGACATATAAGTATGAATTGGAACAGTTTTTTTACGCTTGCCTATGAGTGCATTTCAAGGCCGAGATCGTCCGCTATCTCCGCGATCCTCTCCTCCAGGTCCTCATTCGCACTCGACCTGTGGTAGAACAATTTCTGGACGCCGGGGGTCGCCTCCTTCGCCAGCTCGATGGGGACCCGGATATCATCGGAGGAGCGGAGTATGTAATCGGGGACCATGTGCCCGAAGGCGAACTTGTTCCTCATCGCCCTGTCTGTGAACCTGGGCCCGTAGTGCCCTCCTCCAACTCCAATTGCAATGGGAAGGTCCCTGCGGGGGCTGCCGAGGTCATCTGAGATGAGGGTTCTGGCGATCGGACGGGCCAGCTCCTCCACCCCCCACCTGGTCTCGTTCGATCCGATCTCAATGAAGAAACAGGGGGAGCTCACCTGCGGCCCATGATGGGTGACCTCGTAGGTGGTCCGGTCCTTCAACCCCAGGGCCTTCTTCTCCCTGTAGAGGGTCTTCAGGGCCTGCGTCATCTCAAAGGGTGCAGAGGGCGGTAGCTTGCCGGCCATCCCCCCATAATCAGCAGAGATGAAATTACCGGGAGGATGGACCGTCAACGATAGGACATCCTTCTCCGATCTGTGCCTGGAGAGGAACACGAGCAGGTCCAGAGGGAATGGGCCCTGTGGCCAGAGCTCCTCCCCCAGCTCCTCCCTGATGAACGCTCCGATCTCCTCATCCACGGATTCCATGTAGAGGTGGGTTCCCGCCCTCTCCATCAGAAGGAGACCCCCATGGACCCTGACCGGGCACCCATCAAATTCTCCAACAACCTCCCACTCCGCCTCCTCAAGCAGGCGGTCCCTGATGTTCGTGGATGCGACGTCCTCAAGTGAGGTCAGCAGTACCTTCAAACCATCCACCTCAGTGGACCTTGGAGCCCTTTCCCACGGTCCCGGAGACCTTGGCCCCTGGCCCTACCCTCGTCCCGCTGAACAGCATCGTTCCCGGGTCGATCGTTGCGTTGATACCCGTCTGGACATCATCTCCCATGATCACACCCAGCTTTCTCCTTCCGGATGAGACCTTTTCACCTTTGATCACCACGGGTATCGGCCCGTGGTCCAGCCTCAGATTGGCGACCTTGGTCCCGCTTCCCAGATTGCAGTCGGACCCTATGATGGAATCACCAACGTAATTGTGATGGGGTATGTTGGTATCGTTGAGTATGATCGAATTCTTCACCTCGGAAGCCGCCCCCACCCTGGAGTTCCTCCCGATATACGTGGATCCCCTGATATATGAGTTCGGGCCTACCACGGCCCCCTCATCAATTATCACGTTCCCCTCAATATACGTCCCGGACCTGATCAGGGCCCCTTCCATTAAAACCACTCTTCCCCTTATCTGAACGTTCGGTTCAACCTCCCCCCTTATGTCCTCCTTCAATCCCTCCATGTAGATCTCATGAGCACGGAGGAGGTCCCATGGTGAGCCGATATCCACCCATTCTGCATCCGGAACCATGCACCCCACCTCCTCCTTTTCCATTATCAATTGAAGGGAATGGGTTATCTCATACTCCCCTCTTGAGGAGAGAGGGGTCCTCTCTATCGCCTCGAATATGTTCCTCTTGAACAGGTAGATCCCACCGTTGATCAGGCCCCTGGCCCGATCCCTGGGTTTTTCCACTATCGCCTCAACGATGTCCCCCTTTACCTTGACCATCCCGTACCTGGACACATCCTCTACCTCTATGAGCGACATCAGGCTTCGTCCATATTTTCCGAAGTTCTCGATCATGGACGCCACCAGCGAATGTGTGACGATGACGTCCCCGTTCAAGCACAGGAAATCCTCGGTCATCATCTCCCTGGCCATTCCAACTGCATTTGCAGTTCCCAGACGTTCGGGTTGGACCAGATAATCTATCTTCACACCCCACTTCGATCCATCGCCAAAATGGTCCTTTATCACGCCGCCGTGATATCCTGTCAGGATAACGATGTGGTCTATGCCCGCCTCTTTCAAGGCGTTCACGGTGTGTTCAAGGAAGGGTTTTCCCGCAACGGGAAGCATGGGTTTGGGCCTGTTTTCCGTCAGAGGGCCCATCCTGACCCCTTTTCCCGCAGCAAGTACCAGAGCTTTCATCTATTACACACCAGAAAGGAGATGATATCTCATCGATTATTTACATTTCCCCATTCGAGCCATCCATATGCAACCCAACTTTGACATATAAGTGAAAATAAGTGTCAAAGTT
>JAGLEG010000173.1 GCA_023145185.1 Thermoplasmata archaeon | reverse complement strand
AAATGTCACCGTGATAGGACATCATAGTTACAATGAAGGTCTGAACACGGGGTCAGGAGCTTCGCTTATCATGCAGGGAGAATCCGCAAGGATAATGAACTCGATATTCGAGGGTGGGAGCTACGTCGCAGCTCTGATCGCTCCCACTTGGGAGATAGACAGCATCTCCAATATCGAATTGATAAACAACGTCTTCGTGTACGGTGCAAGCAAGCTGATATTCATGCAGGATCCCATAGATTCGATGACCTGGAGGAACAACATCTTCACATCGAACAGATCCATGTGGTATACGGCGATGTTCATGGATGACGATCACGAACCTGACTACAATGGATTCGAGTTGGATCACGATCTGTATCATCAATCGGGCAGCGTCAGGTTCTATGATGCGGGGAACAGCAGGGTGTTCAACTTCTCCAGAATGCAATCCACATATGGGCAGGAGAAAAACGGCCTGGAATCCGATCCACTATTTACGAATTTTTCGACAGGGGATCTCTCATTGTCATATCTCTCACCTGCGATTGATGCGGGCGGAGAGGTCACTCTTCCTTACGATTTCGAGGGTAATCCGATATACGGACCCAGGGATATCGGACCCTACGAGTATCAGCCCCCGTACAAGATGGGCCAGGACCCTGTCAGGATATCGGGAGATATCCGACTTTACGAGGACGGACGATATAGGTATGTTGCCAGTGAACCTGTAATCGAGAATTCATCCTTTTCGCTTGTCCCAAAGGGAGGATATTCGAATTTCACGGGCGTGGAAAGACGAAATATCACACTGGATATGAGCATTCTGAACTGGAGCAAGACGGGAGAAAA
The DNA here is from genome assembly GCA_023145185.1 of Thermoplasmata archaeon. Classification (GTDB taxonomy): domain Archaea; phylum Thermoplasmatota; class Penumbrarchaeia; order Penumbrarchaeales; family Penumbrarchaeaceae; genus JAGLEG01. The sequence continues at coordinate 1,195 of JAGLEG010000173.1, read as the reverse complement.
ATTCAAGAGATGGTCGGAAAGAGACCAGGTCGCTTCCTCCAATATAACTTACCATATAGGTGACCTGAACCCGGATACTAACTACAAGGTGGCGGTGAACGGGGTAACGGTCAGATCCGTGGAGACCAATGGAACCGGCTATGTGAGCTTCCACATTGTACATACCAGCAAGAACAGAACGATTACGATCAAGAATGACGGAAGTCCATGCCTGTTGAACGATTCATCGGACATTTCAGGAACGACAGGCGATGATCTGACATTCTCCATAACTGCAGTTGACGACAAAGGCGTCGACAACGTGACCGTTCAGATTAACTGCTCCTCCTCGATGGGCCTTGATGGCCTCTATCTCTCCCTCAGTTCAGGTACGGCAGTGTCAGGGATATGGACCGGCAGCGTTACACTCCCTACCAACGTAACAGGGAACATCTCATACAGGGTGATCCTGATCGACGGGGATTCCAGATCCTTCTTTTCGGAGGAGAGGACCATTATCGTGAGAGATGATGATATTCCCATATTCTCATCCGACGGATCCTCCTCCATAGCAACAACGGGTGAGGAGTTTACGTTCAAGGTATCCGCTATTGATAATATTGGGATCAATTCTGTATACGTTGACTATCTTATCGATGACGCCGCTGGAAAAAGCGAGATGAAGGTCCTCAACGGGACCTATCAACATACATTGAAATTGCCGGAAAATGACACTCGCTATCTATCCTACAGCTTCAATGCGACGGATGTCAATGGCCTGTGCAACGTCTCTTCCCTCACAAACGTCTCGATCGTCGACAATGACAGGCCAGTGCTTCTCGAAGACATCAGCCACGGTTACTCAACAACCGGGGAGATCTTCACGTTATCTGCCAGCATCTCTGACAATCTGGGACTGGAGAGCGTATCTGTCGAATACTGGTTCGGTACGGGGACCCATAACAACTTCTCAATAGGCGGGATAAGCCCCTACTCCCTGAATATCACGATCCCCGACAGCTCGACCTCATCGTTGAAATATCGTTTTCATGCCGAAGATGGTGCAGGGAACTGTCTCATCCCATCGCAGAATATTATTGCAGTAACCGACAATGACCTTCCCGAGATAATATCTGATACAACCTTAATGACGGGCGGGACCGGCGATCTCTTCTCCTTCTCGGCCTCAGTGGAGGACAATGTGGGCGTTGACAAC
>JAGLEG010000172.1 GCA_023145185.1 Thermoplasmata archaeon | reverse complement strand
CGAATGAGTTCTCCGATCCGTCAATGATCTTGATGAGATAGTGCCAATCCTCGAGGGAATCGATCGGTACCTCTATCGTACCGATGTAATGCTCCTCGCCGAGAACCAGTGTGATCAGCTCCCCTTCAACCTCGCCAAACCAATACATGACAGAGACGGACCTGACCCCGATATTATCATCCACATCAAGTATGAATTCGTACTCTTTTCCAGTCAGTCCATTTTCAGCCGAGAAGTCCCTAATTAGTCGTGGTCCGATATCATCTCCAATGAGTATCGTCCCCATTCCCGAAATTCCCCAGTTGCCCGATGTGTCCATTGCATGAACCAAGAAATTGATCCTGGTGATATCATCCAGTGGGATCTCAATGGTGTAGGACCAGGTCATATTGTTCCCTCTGACCATCGTATGATTCGTCCTGCTGGAATTCGGGTTCCAGAACTCGAAGTAGCTTCCCCCGACCCCGATATTGTCCTCAATGATGGATATGATCGTGATGGAATCTCCTGTCGTGGTCTCCAGAATCTCCCTGGGAAGGGACACCGAGGGCCTGTCATTATCGATTATGGTTATACTCCATACCTCGGTTGAGGCGATGTTCATGGATGAATCCTCGACGAATATCTGATAGGTCAGGTTGGTCAGATCGTCGTCAATTTGAACGGATAATGTCCATCTACCCTGACCGCTCTGAGACATCGGGACATCCAGGCCACCCAGTGTGCCGTGGGCCCAATTGATCTTTACTGATATTATCTCGATATTATCCTGTGAACGTATTATGATCGAGAACTGGTCTCCCGTGGTCCCGGGCCCCTCGCTCTCGTCAACTATTGTAGGGAGGTCATTATCATAGACCTCAACGAAGGAATAACCGCTGTATACGGAATTGTTCGCCATGTCCGTTAATGTGAATCTGTAATACAGAGGTTGGGTGGTATGAAGCAGTGTGATTGTGAACGGATAATTATCATCTGCTCCCGCAAACAGTTTGACGGTGC
>JAGLEG010000171.1 GCA_023145185.1 Thermoplasmata archaeon | reverse complement strand
GGAGGATAAGATACCGTCCTTCATTGCCACCCTGACAGCCAAGGCCTCTCGCATGTCGATCAAGGATGCGAGGGACTTCATCAGGGAGGTGGAGGAGAGGGAGTCCTTCTCCAAGGAGACCGCTGACAGGCTCTGCGCCCTTCTCGACCGGTATTCCAAGTACAGGTGATCCACGCCTTTGCCATTTGACCACATTATCCAGGGCAAATTATTTATCTCAATAAACCAACCTTGGGCCTGTGCGGCCCACTCGCGGGATCGTTACATGATACAGAGAACCCTGAAGAGGGGGGAAGGAAGATGTATACTCTCGAGATACTGGAGATCCTGAGCGATAAATACTCGCTCCAGATAGTACAATCACTATCGGTGGAGCCCAGCACCATTCCACAGCTGAGCAGGAAGCTGAACATCCCCATGGCCGCATGTTACAGGAGGGTGAGCACCCTCCTGAAAGAGGGGCTGATACAGGAGGATGAGGTCAACTCACGGGCGAGGAAGAAGTCCGTCATCTACTGCACCAACATCTTCAAACTGGACATATCCTTCGGCTCGGGCAAGCTGTTCGTGATCACGCATTTCAAGGATGATACCCGGATCGGGAAGGTCATCGACCTCCGGAGCGAGCCGTTCGAGGAACGTACCGTTGAAGGGGATCAGATCCACACGATGAAGATGGATCCAGAGGATATCACATAGGCCAGGAGAGCCCCCAGCCCTGATCCGACCCAAATGGCCGCAGAGGAAGAGATCATCTTTTTACTCATTTATGTGATACTTTATCTCTGATAATCGTATTAGCCCAATAGATGCCCCGGTACTGCCCCAGATGTTCGGCCTTTCTGCCTGACCCAAACGTGAGCGCCTGCATTAAATGCGGAGGAGCGATCCACGAGGAACTGGAGAGAAAGGAGAGGTTCCAGGCGGCCATTGTTCGAAAGAGCGAGCTTGTCGAAGGGGCCTTCTATCCCGTTACCGGTATCACATGCCCCAAATGCGGGGAGAACGTTGAGGTCCTCTCGAGGGATACCGAGGAGTTCCAGGTAAAAGGCGCCAAGACCGGATCCGGGCCGGCCGGGGAGGAGTTCGCCCTCTTCAGGGCCAGGGTCTCATTTCAGAAATGGAGATGCCAGAAAGGGCACATGTTCTTCTCCCAGCAAAGCGTGGAGTGGAAGGAGCTCTGTCCCAGGTGCAGAAAACCCAATACCCCCTACGGCGGCATTGTGCGGTCCTGTGCGACCTGCAATGTAATGGTGCCAGGAGATTACTACAGAAAGAAGGACCCGTTGGTCCTGATGGAAGAGAGGGGATACATCTACTCTCCGGACCTCAAATGATCAGAGCGAAGTGAGAATGGCCCGGTCAGCATCGTCCAACATTGATATTTCGGACCACTCCGGCCCCGGAGGTCCCGAGACGGCACCCACCCAGACCAGGGAGAGCTTTCCAGACCCTGTATCCCACAGCGGGCGTGGGTCGGCCGTTCCCTCCATTTCAACGCCCATATCCTCGGCGATGCGCCTGAACGAGTCCGCAATTGACAGCTTCTTTTTGATGGTCCCCCTGGGCAAACGCCCATCAAGGGAGAGGAGAGCCCCTCCTCTTCTCACCACAAGTACGAGCTCCACACGGACCAGATCTCCGTCCAGCGCCCCCAAGACGAGGTCCCTGGCGATCTCGAATTCCGATATCAGCTCCCTGGCCGTATCCGTCAATTCTGTCCTGCCCCCGTCCTTACCCCCCCGATGGGATTCCACCAGCGGGCCTCCCATCTCCTCCTCGAGGTGCTTGATAACGCCCCAGGCGTACCTGTAGGACATCGACATGGCCGAGGCCGCCCTGGAGAGGGAGCCCGTCTCATCGATTAGCCTGAGCAGATCATATCTCCCCTCCCCGACGACAGTTCGACCCTTTCGTCCCACGGCCACCTTCGCCCTGGCATCCATACAACCCCATCCCCAGCTAATTATAAGTAACCGACCGATATACACGAACAAGCATATCGGTGGGTCTGTTTGAGAGATGAAAGTGGTGAAGGGAGAAATGGCTTCAGGAGGATCAAGGAGGTCTTGATAGGGCCCTCCATGACGCCCATGGTGATCGTCTATCTCTCCCTGTTCGCCGCGATCGGGATGGCCGTCAAACAGATCGCATACCCACTGGCTGCCGTGGCGGCCGCCCCGCTCCTCCTCCCGGTCTCCCCGCTTGTGGCAGGGGCGTACATGATGTGGTTGGTTGCGGGACGGGCCATAACAGGCTACAGGTGGAGCGGGACGTTCATGGGAGCGGTGCAGGCCTTCGCAGCTTTCCTCCTTATATTCGGCAGGCACGGCGCATTCAACTTCCCCCTCTATATCGCAAGTGGATTGGCGGTTGATATCGTGTTCCTCATGATGGGGCCGCTGTCAAGGACCATGATAGGATACGTCGCCGCGACCGCGGTATCCTCGGTCGTAGGCACGCTTATGGTGGTGGGGGTCGAACTGGAGCTGGGAAACGAGCTGGTCATCGCCTCCGGCCTGATAGCGCTCGGCGGCGGGACGATCGGTGGCTTCGCAGCGTATCAGATAATTTCACTTCACGATCGCACCCTGGGGGAGAGATATTCCATATCCGTGGACCCCCGGGCATCGGCAGAGGGAAGATAGGAGGTGGCCTGAATGGTCAAAGACGAGTTAATTGAAGAAGATCCGGAAAATGATCGAGCGCCATACGAGGAGAACGACGAAGAGGTCAATGTTCAGGACGAAGTGGATGAGGAGGACCTGACCATGCGTGGTGGTGACACACCCTCCGGAGGCGGGGGTGGGAGCCAGATCGCAATCGTCCTTATCTCGCTGATGCTCGTCGTGGCTGGCGGCATCGCAGGGGTTGTCCTTCTCGGTAGGAACGTCGATGACCAACCGGATGACGGCGACCCTGACCCGGACCTTAAGATCGTATCGGAGGACGCAGGATACGACGGAATACCCTTCAATTTTACTGTAGATGTGACAGGAATAGACCAGGGCGACGTGACGATATCCTGGGATTTCGGAGACGGTAAGGCAGGTTCTGGACACAATGTGGAACACATCTACGAGGAGACGGGCACATACAAGGTCACGCTGACCATATTGGATGGGAAGGAGGTGGTCCTGCAGACAACGAAGATGGTGACGGTGGCACCCGCATCCGGGCCCACAAAGGGCCTACTGCCCGATAAGCGCATACCCGGATGGAACATCGAGTTCACCGGCGGCTGCGGCGAGGGAACGCTCGCACTACTGGATATCGTGACAAACCCGGACATGATAATGGAGATCAACCTCACCCTGGATGACCGGGATAGGAGCTTTGTCGGGGTCGAGCTGATGGAGGTGTTCGACCTTGCAGGCATCAGGTTCGATGCCGACACCTACACCGTGACCGGGGATACCACATTCACATCGGACGTGTTCACAACGCTCAGCCTGCCCATGAACGGCGGCAACTCAACCTACCTCATGCTCATCGAGGATGGAACGTGGCTTGAAAAGAGCGAAATGAACAGCACGTTCATGCTGGTCGGCCCCGGGGGCGAGGTGGTGACCAACGTACACACCATAGATATTGATCGGTCCCACCTGGTGATCACGGGTCAGGGCATCCCCCAGGAGATCTCCCTGACACTTGACCAGATCGACGAGCTCTTCGAGCTTACCAATTACAACGTGTCCGACGGGAGGGAGATGTACCACCTCTCCGGATATCCTCTGTGGCCCATCCTCGAACACGCCTCGATAATGAGGAACGCAACCGATGTCTCCTTCAGATCGCTGGATGGATACGCCGTTGATCTCCCGGTGAACTACGTCTACGACAACCCCGAGAGCGAGGACCGGTTCTTCCTCGCTATCGGCGAGGATGGGGT
>JAGLEG010000170.1 GCA_023145185.1 Thermoplasmata archaeon | reverse complement strand
GATACCATTGATATTGAGAAAATAAAGAGCTCCAGGACGAAGATCGTCCCCATCGTCTCGGGGGCGAAGGGCGCAAAGGTCATGTTCAACTACTGGGCGAGGTTCTACGATCACGTCCCCGACGCCGTGGTGATCGAGGGGCCCCTCGCGGGTGGACATCTCGGTTTTACCCTGGAGGACCTCAACAACCCCGAGATAACGCTGGAGAGCATTATCCCGGAGGTGGTATCCATCATCGAGCCCCTCAGAGAAAAATACGGAAAGGACATACCGATCATCGCAGGAGGCGGTGTATACACCGGTGAGGACATCCACAGGATGATGGACCTGGGCGCCTCCGGCGTTCAGATGGCCACCAGGTTCGTCGCAACACACGAGTGCGACGCATCCATGAGCTTCAAAGAGCTCTATCTCAACTGCACCAAAGACGACATCACCATTATCAAAAGCCCCGTGGGCATGCCTGGAAGGGCGATAAGGAACCAGTTCATCCAGGAGGTTTCCTCCGGCGTGAAGAAACCTTTCAAATGCCCCTGGAAATGTCTCCGAACGTGTGATTTCGAGAATACGCCTTACTGCATTGCAATGGCACTTTCCAATTCCAAGAGGGGCAACCTCGACCAGGGGTTCGCCTTTGCTGGCTCCAACGCCTACCGCGTTGACAGTATAGTCCACGTCAAGGAGCTGATGGAAACCCTCGTCCGAGAATACGAAGAGGCGTAGCCCATAGATCGGATCATCTGGACGGAGGGGACTCCGTTGATATTACTCCCCTGATCTCCCTGGCCTTTACCCTGCCCACGCCCTCCACCTTCATCAGCTCTTCGACCGATGCGGTGAAGGCCCTCTCTATGGTGCCGAATTGGTCCATCATCCTCTCGGCGATCACACCGGATATCCCCGGTATGGATGACATCACCTCCAGCTGGATCGACCTCAGGTCCTTTCCAAGGGAGCCCTTCGGGCTCTTGGGCCTCTTTCCCCCCTTCATCTCCCTTCTGGCCAGGGATAGTAGAAAATCCGCAGTTCCCCTGGGGTCCTGTGTGAACATAAGGGGGATGTTGAAGTCCACAATAAGGGAGGAGAGGGCCCCCATCAGCGCCTCCCTGCTGATATCACGCTTTGTGAATATGTTGTCCCCTTCGATGACGATCACGCACCGATCGAACGTCGACGAGATCTTCACCGCCTGCTGGAACAGCCTCCCGTCCACAAGGGAATCCGACAGGTCCTGCGCGGTCTTCCGCTCCACCACCAGCCGGTCCGATATGATGTAATCGCCAACCTCCAGGGTTGAGGACCGGATACGCGCCCCGCCCCTCATCAGCTCCTCCACCACGCCTGACGGCATCTCCCTGGTATCGACGATGATCTCTGGCCCCTCCTCCTTCTCCACGAACGAGTCAAGGGTCTTGGGTTTCTCGATCTCCTTGACCCTGAGCGTTCCCTGGATCGGGCTCTTGGCCAGCATCCTACGAAGGGTGAGGAGCTGCCTCTCCATCCTCTTCTCCTTGTCCTTTGCAGACCAGGAGTACGTCACGTCCCGGGTGTCCCTGGACATCAGGACTATCACCCTTCCGGAGGAGTGGCGCCCGGTTCTACCCCTGCGCTGTATGGTCCGGATCTCGGAGGGGACCGGCTCGAAGAATATGACCAGGTCCGCGCCGGGTATGTCCAATCCCTCCTCCGCAACCGAGGTGGCTATGAGGACGTTGCGGTCCCCTTCCCGGAACGAATCGAGTATCTCCTTCTGCTTCTTCTGCGAGAGGCCGTGGTCATC
>JAGLEG010000017.1 GCA_023145185.1 Thermoplasmata archaeon | reverse complement strand
GGCGCTGGAGAACCTCTACGATGGGCCTCCTCTTGCAGTTACCACCTCCTCCTCTATCCCCTCCGCATCGGGCCTGGGTTCTTCGGCAGCGTTGTCCTGTTCTATCGCTGGAGCCATCGGGCAGATAAATGGGGGAATATCCAACGAGAGATGTGCGGGGAATGCCTTCGAGATCGAATATAACGTCCAGGGGAGGGCATCTCCCACAGACACATCAGCTTCCGTTCACGGAGGGGGGATACTCGTCTCGTCCAGGGAGGAAGAGGAGCGCCTCTGGTCACTGTCCAAGGGTGACAGGACCTGGCATGTGCACAACCTGTCTATACCGCCCATGACCCTTGTTGTCGGATTTACCAGGAGGCCTTCCGTGACGCCGATCCAGGTTGAGAAGGTGGCGAATTTCTACACGAGGTCCAGCTTTGCCAGGGAGACGATAGAGGAGATCGGCGATCTCGTGTGGGATGCTGTTAAAGCCCTGAAGGACCGGGACCTGGTCCGGGTGGGTGGGCTTATGAACAGGAACAACTCCCTCCTGACGATCCTTGGGGTAAATTCAAAGGAGCTTCAGAAACTGAAGGATGCAGCAGCCCCTCATTCCTACGGGGCCAAGTTGACCGGAGCGGGTGGAGGTGGTTCGATGATCGCCTTGACCGACTACCCCGAGAAGGTTGCGGCCTCGATCGAGAGGAGGGGGGGCGTACCTTTTATCGTTTCGATATCCGAAAGAGGGGTGTCAACCTCGGGAGGGGTCGATCACAGTGGCCACTAGGACCGAATCAGGGCCCAACGTTGGCGACATGTTCGATTTCATCCAAATAATTAAATAATTACCGTGAACATCTGGATAACTCCACGGGAAAGGGTTACCATGCGTTATGGCGACGAGGATGGATACAACAGCATCTACGATGTGCTGGGTGAGCCGATTTTACATGGCAATGAGAGTGTACTGGTCTCTGAGGAGACCGTGATCCCCACCCTCAAGACCACATGGAGGTTGTACGGGGGGGAGGACCTTATCGAGCCGTCAAAGGGCTCCATTTATCTCACCAATGAGAGGATGATATTCATCAACGCTCCTGAAAGGATGATGGCCATCGGAGGCGACCACAGCAGGGCCATGAGCTCCGATATGGGAAGCAGTTTCTCCCTGGGAGAGATGGGTTCGGATGCGACGGTACGTGAATATTTTGAGATAACCAACATAGAGATAATGGCATCTGAAAAGAAGGAGGGAGCCGTTTCCGTTGGTGATATGGTGAACGTGTACATCCTTTCATCTGGAAATCAGTTTCACCTCTCCTTTGTGCTCGGTGCGGACTCGGGCCTGTTGAAGAGGCTCATGAACAAGAGGGTCTCCTCATCCGATGAGTTGGTAAAGAACCTGAAGGAGTTCTTCAAGAATACCGACTGGATGTATCTTCCCATGGAGAAGGACATATACGCCACGGAACCAACACCTGCACCTGCGCCGATCGAGAAACCCACACCACCGAAGAAGGTGACCCCCAGGATAGCTGGCAGGGTACAGAAGAAGTCCACCGATCAGCTTCACAACAAGATAGAATCACAATCGATGAAATATTTCAACAACCTCTATCAGAAGGGTTTGATCACGGAGGAGATATACTCCAGGCTTATGGAACAGTACAAGGGGACCTCGAAAGGTCCGGTTGCTCCACTGATGGGAACGAAGGCCGTAGAACCTCCTTCACAGCCTTCCCCGCAGGTGCAAAAACCCTTCGTTGAAAAATCTCCCGAGCCCATGCCGGAACCCGAGCCTATTCCTGAAGCTGTCCCCGAGCCGGTGCATGCTCCATCCAATGCGCCCACATCGGCCGAACAGCGGCCACCGGCATCCGGGATCACGACGGAACCTCCACCAGCCGATCCGAAGGAGTCGGATGACGATCTTCTGGGAATGCTCTCCGATACCCTTGCTGATATGGGGGATGATTTGGATGAATCCACTGATTCATCTAACCCTCACCGAGGTGTCGGTTCGGATATTGACGAATCAGTAAATTCGTCTAACCTTCAGGAGAGTACTCCTTCAGATATTGACGAATCAATAGATTCGTCATATCCTCGTGGAAGTATCCACTCAGATCTTGATGAATCCACTGATTCATCTAACCTTCCGGAGAGTCCTATTGAAGAAGGTCCACCATCGGTGGAGGATAAGGTGCAACCCCCTCCCGCGACCGCTCCAAGAAAAATAGCAAAAAAGGTCAAACAGATGACCGTCAGGAAGGGTTAGGTATCGTGACCTTCATTCCAACGGGTATTTCGTGTAAAATGAGCTGAATGCCTTCAATCCCATGTACAGGTCCACCTTTGCCAGGATCTCAAAAGGAGAATGCATGGAGAGAAGTGGTAATCCGTTATCCACCACATCCATATTCCTCGATGCCATGAACTTGGCAACGGTGCCTCCACCCCCGGCGTCCACCTTCCCCGTCTCCTGCATCACCCAGTTGATACCTTCCTTATTGTACAGCCGCCTCAAACCACCAACCATCTCCGCCGAGGCGTCGTTTGCGCCGGATTTGCCCCCTCTCCCCGTGTACTTCGTTATGGTGATCCCCGCCCCCAACCTGGCCGAGTTCCTGATGTCCTGAACTCCCTTGAACGTGGGGTTAAGGGCGGATTTAACGTCTGCGGATATGCAGAACGACCTGGAGCAGGTCCTGAGGAGCTCCCTTCTGTTCCCCCTGTGGCCGGACCAATCCAGAAGTGCGTAGAGGGCGAGCTCAAGGAACTGGGATTTCGCTCCGGTATTGCCATCCGAGCCGATCTCCTCCTTATCGAAGTTCAGGGCGATGCTCCACCTCTTGGGAACCACACCTTCTTTCGCCATCAGCAGGAGGCTTTGGGACGCACAGAATGCAGATACCCTGTTATCGTGTCCATATGATCCGATAAGCCCCCTGTCCAGTCCGATATCCCGGGACCCCTGGGTTGGGACAAGGCAGAGGTCGGAGGAGATGAGGTCCTCCTCGTGGATGCCGTATCTGCTATTGAGATGCTCAAGGACCTCCTCAATGATGGGGGGCCTATTATCTTCCTCCGGGATCGAGGAGAGCCCGCATAGGGCCAGCATCTCCTCACCACGGATGCCGTCAGAGAGCTTCCTCTCATTCTGGGCCTTCCTTGACAGGTGCGGTAGAAGGTCCGGGATCACGAATATTGGCTCGTTCTCCTCTCCGCCGATATCGATACAGGTGCCGTCCTCCTTGACGATCCTTCCGTGGAGGGAAAGGGGTATGTTCACCCAGTGATATTTCTTGATGCCCCCGTAATAATGTGTTCTGAGAATGCCCAGCCCGGTATCCCTGTCCCCGTCGATCGGGATGGGTTTCAGGTCTATTCTGGGTGAGTCGAGGTGAGTGGCCACGAAGTTGGCCCCGTCAATGAGAGGTGTCTCTCCCACTATGCCGATGAGGATCTCCCTGTCCCGGTTGGTCAGGAAGAATCCGGTACCCGGCACGGGGTCATCGTTCGATCCCTCCCGGAGGTCGAGAAACCCGTTCTCCTTGAGGAGGTCCCTCCAGTAGGCCACCGATTCCCTCTCGGTCCTGCACCTGTCCAGCAGATCCATGTATATGGATGATGTCTCCTCGACCCCTTCCCTGTCGTCTATGGTGTCCACGAGCCATTTCTTCCCCCATTCGTTGGGGTCCTTTCTGGCCCTGGACCTTTTTTTCTTGACCTTCTGGTCCCCTTCCCCGGGCATGGTCACCTGAACCGTGGAATATGACTTAAAATTATCCCGGCCCTTTTCGAAAAAAGGTTGGAACCGATTTCGCATCCCTTTTTTGATCCCACCTCAAATGATACCCGATCGTTCCACCGAGCTTTAATAGCGAACGGGATCATCGATCTCGTGATCCCGCGCTACTGTAAAGTATATATATATAATGTATTTGTGTGGGTGCTGGAAAGCCATGGGGGACAAATTATTGGCTGGTAGGGATGCAGAGGTGAAGTTCATCAGGGTTCGAAATAACCCGCTTACCACACTCGCCCTGTTCATATTCACTGCAGTTTTGGGCCTCATGGTCCGTTTTTTCAAGATATCATACCATTTCAGTGAGAACGGTACAGACGAGGGTATTCAGCTGATGGCCTCCAGGCTGATGAGCGAGGGTTATATTCTGTATCTTGATTTCAACACCATGCAGGCGCCCCTCTTCCATGGGATATACTCCCTGTTCGGTGGCGATCTATTAATGGCACGCTCCCTGAGCGCTATCCTCGGCGTTCTGGGCATCATGGCCGTCATGTTCATCATCAACAGGTATGCAGGCAAATGGCCCGCTCTGTTCATCGGATCGTTGATGTGCTTCGAATCCTACCACCTCAAGGAGAGCCGATTGGCCTCCATGGACATGGGGGTCACAACGCTCCTCATATTCGCATTCCTGTTCCTGTTTCTGACGCTTGAGAGGGATAACCGTTACAGACGATATTTCGCCGTGATATCCGGATTGTTCTTCGCCCTTGCCTCCATGACCAAATTATTTGCCGTGATCCCGATGGGGGCCGTATACTGCTGGCTCCTTCTGCAGATGGTCATGGACAGAAGGAATGAGGGACATTTCAGGCCGGAGGAGGTCCGGGTAATGGCGATCATACCACTGTCCGTTATGATGTCGGTAGCGGCCGTACTGATCATTTTTGGACCTGTGAGGACGATCGACGGCATGCTCCTTTCCAACCTGGAGGGCAGGGCGGCCCAGGACCTGCTTGAAAAGCTGGGCAATATCGGCACCTTTCTGCTATTTGATCTGGGGGTCCTGATACTGGCGCTTATCTCCATTCCGCGGTTCCGGAAGGAGAGGCTGGTTCGGATATCACTGGTCTGGTTGCTCTCCCTCACAGCGTGGTTCGCACTTCAACCCATCACCTGGGATCACCACATGACCCTTCTCGTTCCTCCCTTACTGCTGTTATCTGGTGCAGGCGTGAACCGGCTGTTCAGGGCGATGGTGGACATATGGAAAAGGCCCAGGTCCAGAAGGACGGTCCAGGAACGTTCACTTCCCATGATATCCTCTGCTCTTCTCCTGGTTATCTTGATGAGCTTCGCGATACCGGCGATATACACGGTTGCCGCGGTGGAGGAACCGGTAGAGTTCGAGGTGGGCAGGGAATTGGCCTCGATCACCGATGAGGGCGATTGGGTCCTGTCAGGGGATCCACTGATCCCACTGCTGGCCGATAGACTTCAGGTTCCAGAGGCGGTGAACCTCGCCCAGATCTCCCATCCAAAGCTGATGGACGAGGATCTGATCGACCTCTGTGAGGAGTACGGGGTATCCACCGTGGTGATAACATATCGGATCTCGGAACTGACGACCTTCAAGGAGTATGTACAGACGAACTATACCTTCGTCATGGGATACCTGGAGGACGGTGCACAGGGGCCGGATGTTGAACCGGAATGGGAGTATCGGAACTTCCTGATATATCAGAGGGAGGTGTTGATCTGAAGGGGGAATATGAGAGCCCGATCGATATGTTCCTGTCTCCCAGGGTGAAAGATAGGATCGGAGATCACAGGATACTGGGGATAATATCGATCATTTATGTCCTCATGCTCGTTCTTCTTATACTGGGATCGGAGAGCTTCTCCCGTTTCCAGATATTCTATGCCCTCCTCTCATTGGCCTATCTGGTCTTACTGTTATCCCTTTACAGATCGAGGATACTGGGAAGGTTCACGTCCCAGCCGTTATGGGTGCAGGGATTGGTTATTATTGGAATGGCAGGTGCGGTGAGGGTGGCATTCTTCGCCCTTGGTCCCGGCCTATCCGAGGATATCTTCCGGATAGAGGCGAGGGTGGACCTGCTCCTCTCCGGAAGCACACCCTACGAGGACTTCACCGTCAATAAACCCCCCCTCTATATTCTGTTCATCGGGATCATCGGCAGGATCTTCGGCAATGAGATATATGTGTACAGGGCGGTTTTCCTGCTTCTGGATGTGGCCGTTGCATATCTCATCCTGTTGGCCCCGAGGCTGATGCATTGGAAGGGCTCCTGGGGTGGGTTTGCTGCGATCGCCTACGCTCTATGTCCGATCGTGCTCCTGGAGACGAGCCTGGGGTCACATTACGATCCCATAGTGGTTCTGATAGTACTGTTGGCCGTCATACTGGCCGTCAGGGGGGTCGGATCCACCTCCGGCTTCCTTCTGGGACTGGGTTTTGGGCTGAAGTTATATCCTGTACTGCTCCTGCCTATCATCGTTCTCAGGATAAAGGATGTGGAACAGAAAGGGCTTGCCATGATCGGTTTCTCCCTCGGCGCCTCGGTCGGCTTCATCCCTTTCCTGCTCATGGGCAATACGAGCGTCCTCCTGTATCTCAAGGAACAGTCAGTTGAGTGGAATGCTGGAAACACACTGCTCAACTCTTTGATAATGCAGGCTGAGCCTTTCATGGGCGAATCCACGATCAGGTACCTCTTTATTTTTCTCCTGTTGATGAGCATTATGATACTCGTATTGGGCGTGATCTACAGGAACAGGATCACCAGGACCTGGATGTCCGTGGTCATGATGATGTGGATGCTTCAGCTGAGCATAATATTCATGCTCAACGTCAACGTCCACGGTGTGAGCGAGTCCATGGGGCATCCGATCACTCTGCTGGTAAATACCATGATATTCCTGATAGCAATGGCGATACCTTGGGTCCTGTTACGCAGGACCGCCGAGATGGCTGGCTCCAGATCCAGGATGCCAAAGGCCATTTTCAACATATTTTACCTTGTAGCATCAATATTTCCCCTGATATTCCTTGTGACAATATTGACCTCTACTGCTCTTGGAGGTCTGGGGCCGTGGAGGTTCTACCTGGGTATGATCGGCATCGTGATGATCATCACGTATCCTCTCATTACGATAATCTCTTCCATTAGGGCGGATCTGATCGGCCTTTCATGGGCGAAATTTCCCGTCCCACTTTCCATGCTGATCTTGATGCTTCCGTTCCTCCACCTGGGTTTGAACCAGGGGGTCAAGGTAGAGCGAACTTCGATCCTCAAGGAGGTCCTTTCAATCAGGATCGACGATAGGACGATGATGCTTGCCTCTTTTATCCTGATCACTCTTCTGCTTTTCTTCTCAAGCCAGTTCCATCCCTGGTATATCCTTTGGCTGATCCCTTTCCTGCTCCTATCGAAGGATAAGTGGGCGATAATTGCCTTCCTGCCCCTGTTGATCATGGCCCCTTCGCTTCTCTATGGGCCCAGAGATTTCCCCCCGATCTACGGGATCCCCACGGACGTACTGGAGGGCCTCAGAACCTGCCTCTTCGTCTGATCCAGGTGAGGCTCAACCGATCCTTCCAAAAAATAGATTCATAACGACCAATTGGTCATTGTGATATTTCATACACCCCTTTGGAATCAATGCTTTATATGCCTGGGTTTGACTGACCAGCAAGTGGTTAACACCGATCGAGGTATTTCTATCGTAAAGCGGGGAATGATCAATGGATGAACGTTTGACACCTCTCCTTGAAATAAAAGGCATAGGGGAAGCCAAGATAAGGTCCCTTATATCTGGACTTGGTGGGGAGGATAGATTGGTAAATGCCCTCCAGGAGGGCGACGTGGCGCTACTTTCCACGATCGACCGGCTTTCGGAGAGGATGGCCGTGCAGATGGTGCTGAGATTTCGCGACCAGGACGTTCTCTCACTGCTGGGAACCCATGGATCTCACGATGTCTATGACGGCATCATGGAGATGGTCCGGTCCTATATGCACACCTCTTACTCCCGCAACAGAACGTCTCTTCTGGTCCCCCGTGAGGGCCTTGAACGGATGATGGGCTGTTCCAGGGATGTATTCTCTTATCGAGAGCTGCTTGCAGGGATCGATCGGGAGAGGGTTGAGAAGCTATTGAACTCCCTTGGAAGGGCACCTGCGCCAAGGAACGTCAGGTCATCGTTGAACTATATCCTGCTTGTGGAGAACGATAAGGTGGTCTCGGGGCTGGAGGAGATGGGATTGGACCGCAGGTGTATGGTCATCTCACCCGAGGATGCGGTAGGCACGATCGAGGGCCAGATGGTGTTCGTGTACGATACGGGTGAGATCGATGACAGGGACCTCCCGGTCATCGCTTCCGTACCTATCTCCTCCAGGCCCTTCGAGATCGTTCCGGAGATCGCCCTGGACGGCCTGTACGACAGAAGGGATGCACTTGACAAGGTCGCACAGCTGAGGGAGATATTCGGGGAAAAGAGCGTTGCCCGGGAGGTGGTCACATCCCTTGAGGCCCTTGCGTCATTAGCAGGTGATGTCAGGACCCAGGAGGATATCGAGGTGGTCCTCAACTCCATCAAGGAGGAGTTGGATGACCACATGAAGAGTGAGATATCAAGGATGACCCTCAGCGGAGATGAGGCCCTGACGATCCTCTCCAGGGACGATCCGCTGGTGATAAGGGAGATATACCGGGAGTGTTCCGTAAAGGCCGTCCGGCTGCTCAAGGAGAGGTTGGGCGTGTCCAGGGACATCTTCAACGTCAGGTATCCTGTGGAGATCATAGATGAGGAGAAGGAGAGGCTGATAGCGGAGATCAAGGGTACCGCGGAGGGGGACCGTTTCAGGGAGAAGGTGGAGCTGGCCAGGGGGATAAGAGGTGTTGAGGCCAGCCTCGGGGAGGAGGAGGCCTGGTGCCAGGAGCTGGATTACAGGTTCGGCCTTGGATGTATGGTGGAGGATCTATCCCTCAGGCCTTTCAAGAGGTCCGAGGGGTGGTTTGGGATATACAACGGATCGCACATCGCCCTCAGGGGCGGGGAGCATCAACCTGTCACCTATCACCTCGGCAGGGTGGCCCCGGGGCTGGCCGGTAGATTTCCACAGATGGACCTCTCCCCTTCGCGCATTGCACTGTTGACCGGGGCAAATTCAGGAGGAAAGACCACCCTGCTGGAGACGATCGCGCAGGTCATTATCATGGCCCACATGGGCTTGCCCGTTCCCGCAGACGAGGCGTATGTCCCCGAGCTCACCGGCCTGTACATGTACAAGCCAAGAAAGAACCTGGACGCCGGCGGGTTGGAGGGTTTTTTAAAGGACCTGCTTCCGCTCTCCCTTCGTGTGGATGAGGGTGCGATGATGCTCGCTGATGAACTGGAGGCGATGACAGAATTGGAGGCGGCGTCGAGGATAATAGGGACGTTCATGGAGGAGATCGGCAGGAGGGAAGCTTACGGGCTTGTGGTAACCCACATGGCGGGTGACGTCTCCAGATTCACGGATGTGAGGATAGATGGGATCGAGGCGAAGGGGCTGGATGAGAACGACGAGCTGATCGTCGATCGGACGCCGAGCATCGGGCGCCACGCCAGGTCGACACCGGAGCTGATACTCCGGAGGTTACGCTCCCGGTCGTCAGGCGAGGAGAGGGAGCTATATTCCAGGATATTGAACAGTTTCGATAAGTAGGTTCTATAGGCATCTACGTCTTGGTGCTGGATACGCCGATCTGTACCTCGGGTGAGATATCGATAACGCTTTTCCCCCTGGTCATCTCGTCCGGCATTGTCTCCTCCTTCTCCCCGACAAGCTCGGGGAAGAGGGCGAACAGCTTCTTCGAGGAGTAAGGCCCTTTTCGTATTATCCTGGGAGGGTCTGATGCGAGGTCAAGGACCGTGTGCCCCACACGGTAATATGTGGGTCCTCCATCGACCACCAGTGTTAGGTCCTCTCCCAGCTGGTCCAGGACACCGGATAGGGTGGAGGGTGGGGGCTGCCCATGGATATTGGCCGAGGTCCCACACAGCACCACTCTCTCCATCACCCTCTTCATGAAGGGGTTCTCACCGTTTGCCAGTGATACCGTCGGGAGGTTGGAGGTGACGTAATCAGGCACCTCATTGCTCTTCTTTTTCAGTATGATCGAGATGGGCCCATCCAGGTCCTCATCTATCAATTTCTGTACCCTGTCGGGTATCTGGGCATATTTTGAGAAACTTTCTTTGGGTACGATCATCGTCAGGGGCATCTGATCTCCTCTCCTCTTGAGCTGATATATCCTCTTGACGGCCTCGGGCCGTTTGATGGACGCGAAGAGCCCGTAGGTCGTATCGAAAGGCCCACAAAGGACCTCGCCCTTCTCCAAAAGATCAACAACCGTATCCACGTACTTGTCATATGCGGGAAATATCTTCATCTTTCCAACCACCTTGATCTCGTACCCCTCCTGAAATGGGGTCGATGCTGCAGAGAGCCCTCCCCTCTCCATCAGGAGAGGAAAGAGGCCTCCATGTTCGATTATCTTCATGATGAACAGGGGAAGAGGCTTCAGAGGCGACTCACACTTCTTGGTAACGTTCCTGAAAGTGTCCTGGGTGACCACGGCTTTCTCTCCGTTCCTGCAGGATCCTGGGATGTCGGGGTCCTCGAAGACGGGGATCCCGATATTGAAGAGGTTCCTCTTGGTCAACGGCGCAACTGAGATGGCGATCACGCATCTAATTCCCAGATGTTTCAAGGCGATCTGGGCCTGCTCCCTGGAGGAGCCTATCCCGAAGTTCCTGCCTGCCAATATCACGTCGCCCGGTTTGACCGATGATGCGAAATCGGGAAACATATCCTCCAGACAGTGTTTCGAGTACTCCTCTTTGGTCAAATTAAGATATGGGGTTGGAGCCAGGGCGTCCGTATCTATGTTGTCCGGCAAAACCCATATCTTTCCCTTTGCAAGCTGTGTCAGGAAACCACCTCCTCCGGATGTGTGATGATGCCCGTAATGGCGGATGCTCCTGCGACCGCAGCACCGCTGAGATATATCTTGCTCGTTGGGTCTCCCATTCTTCCCCTGAAGTTCCGGTTGGTGGTAGAGATCGCCACCTCTCCCGCGGGAAGGATCCCCAGAAAGCCACCTGCGCAGGGGCCGCATGTGGGCATGGATATCACGCCGCCTGCATCCATTATGGTCTTTATGTAGCCGGCCCTCTCGGCCATCTGGAACACGAGCCTCGATCCCGGGATCACCAGCAGTCTCACATCCGGATGTATCGTCCTGTCAGCGAGAACCTTGGCAAGTACCCTCAGATCATCCAGCCTGCCATTTGTGCAGGAACCCACGAATACCTGGTCAACAGCCTTGCCGCCCACATTCTCAATAGGCTCTACCGTGCTGGGAGAGCCAGGTAACGCGACCTGTGGGCCCATGCCCTCGATATCAATATGTTTCGTATCCCACTCCCATCTGGGAGCCCTTGGCCCGTAGGTTCCCTTGTCGACCCTGTCCGGGAAGATCGCGACGTTCGCCGATGTCTCGCAGGCCATGTTGGCGATGGTCAACCTGCCGTCGTCGGCCAACCACTCGAGGATCTTACCGTCCAGCTCAAGCCCCCGGCCGGAGGCCCCGTTGGATCCGAAACGCGAGATGAGCCTCAGTGAGATGTCCTTCCCCTCTGCCCAGACATCGGGGATCCCCTCGAACAGCACGCCCATCGGTTTCGGGATATCGATCCAGACCTCTCCTGATGCCATGGCCACCGCAAGGTCCGTGCTCCCGATGGCCGTGGAGTAGGTCCCCAGGGCCCCCCCGGTCGTGATGTGGCTGTCCGCACCGACGATCATGTCGCCCGGGTGGACCTTCTCCCCCTCGAAAAGGTGAACGTGGCAGATACCTTCTCCCCAGTCCACGTAGTCCGCCATCCGGTAGCGGGTATTGAACTCCCTGATCATGCGGCACGCTTCCGCGCTCTCCCTGTCCTTGGGTGGGGTGAAGTGGTCCAGGTACAGGACGGACCTATCTGCCGCCTTGAGATATGGAAGGCCACCTTTGTTGATCATGGTTATGGCGGGAGGTGCGGTGACATCGTGCCCCATTATCAGGTCCGGCGAGAATATAGATAGCTCACCGGGTTCAAGCATCCCCTCAACCAGGTGGTCCTTCAGGATCTTCAGGCCCAGTGAGCCTCCAAACCACTCATCCACCTTCCACAGCCCCCTTTGCCATTAGCGTGAATCCGTTGTGCCATACGAAGTCTATGAGCTCCCTGTCGGATGAGAAGGGGCCTTTTGAGGTTGTATGCTCCTTGATCATATCGGTAAGCTTGTCGAGGTCTCCCTCTTTCAGACAGTAACCGCTGTTATCGAGGGCGTTCTTCACGGCGGTGCGCCCCGTGTGTTTGCCGATGACAATGCTTCCACCCTCAAGGCCAAAATCCAACGGATCCACGAACTCGTAGGTGAGTGGGTTATTGAGAACGCCGTGAACGTGTATCCCCGATTCGTGCTTGAAGGCATTCTCTCCCACAAGCGGCTGCGTCAATCCGACCTTCAGGCCCATCTCGCCGATGACAGTGTCGCAGAGGGCCCCCAGTCTATCCGCCCTCAACCTCATCTCGATGTCCATGTGTCTTTTGTGGAACATGAGTGCAACCCCCAGCTGTTCCAGTGAGGCGTTTCCCGCCCTCTCCCCGATGCCGGTGACCGTGACATCTACCTGATCTGCACCCGCCCTTATGGATGAAAGCGTATTCGCTGTTGCAAGCCCCAGGTCGTTGTGGCAGTGGACGCCGACAGGGACCCTGCCCTTTACAGCCTTCTTGATGTGCCCGACCATGAGGGCCATATGTTCTGGAAGTGCACATCCTACCGTATCGGCCAGGTTCACGATATCCGCTCCCGCCCGTACCACCTCCCTCATCATGTTGCCCAGGAAATCCAGATGTGACCGGGTGGAATCCTCGGAGCTGAACTGGATGGTGTCGAAGCGGCCGGAAGCATACCTGACCGCCTCAATGGTCTTTCCCACAACCTCGTCCGGGGTCATGTTCAGCTTGTGCTGCATATGGATGGGCGAGGTGGCTATCCAAAGGTGTAATCTGGACCTTTGAGCCCTATCCAGTACCTCTTCACACAGCCTGATCTCACTTGGTATGGGTCTGCACAGGACCGCCACCTCTGCCTCCTCCACCTCCTTGCAGATCAGCCGGATGGCCCTGACCTCGGTGTTGCCGTTTGCGGGAAAACCGGCCTCTATTACATCGAGGCCGGCCTCATCGAGGGCCCTCGCTATCTTCACCTTCTTTTCAGGCGTCAGGTGAACGCCGGGTGCCTGTTCCCCATCCCTAAGGGTTGTATCGAACAACCGGATCTTTCTGCTGGGCACCTGTAGACCTCTTTTTTGACCTAACCAACACTGGTCAGGTGCATTTCCACTGGAAAGGTAATAAGATAGAGGGGGAGAGGTGTGTGAAAGTGAAAGTTCGCACATCTCCACATGAGCTCTTCATTCACGTTTATATCCGAAGGGATTATCTACAACCTGTCCCTCTTATCGGGCCATATAATTGCCCTAAACAATTCGGAGGAAAAGGATGTTCAAGGAGCTGTCACTCGAGAGTTCGCTGCTCAGCGGCTACGAATTTCCGGTCGCTCTTGTTGTGGAGGTTACAAAACAGGGTATCGTTCTATCGAAACAGAGATATCTCAAGGCCCTTGGGGATGTGGTGAATCAGACGATACGATGTGCATCGATCGAGATGTACGCCCACACAGGATCATTTCTTGACCCCCATCTAAGATTCGGATCTGACGGCCCGGTGGGCGTTGACCTCCTCTACAATTTCCGCGTGGAGAAACACTACTTTTTCGAGACGGTCGAGGCGATAAAAGATGGCAAGCTCCGCATCAATATGAACAATCCGCAGACGGTGGATGTCGCAAGGGTCCTTATGGAGAAGATATTGAGAAGGGAGAGCCTCAGCTACAAGAGGCTCAGATCTCACGAGCAGGGATTGATACTGGAACCCTACATGACGCACATGTTACAAAAGGCGGGCAAGGGGAAAAGAACGGTCCTGCAAAACGTGGAACTGCTGGACCGGGAGGGGGTTCTAAGGTGTCTGGTGGATGGGGAAACCATCGAGTACAAACCAACCCCGGCTCCGGTGATGGAGGTGGACATACTCATGATAACGGAGATCGCCACCCTTCCAAATATACTAAAGGACCTGGAGAACCATGGATTCAGGCACGAGAAGGCGCCCTTCTGAGATCGGATCACTTTTTATCCTCAATTGAGGTGATGGAGGTGGATTTTCCTACCTTCACCATGTCTATCAGCCCCTTGTCCTTGAGGGCCTTGATATTGTAATTGACGGTGGAGGAGGATAGTTTCAAGTCGTCTGCGATGACCTTCTGGGACGTGCCTGGCTTCTCCTCTACCTTGTCGAGGATCCGTCTCTGAACCAACGTAATATCTCTCCTTTCGTTCTCGATCCTGTAGCCCGCAGGGTAGAACCTCCTGTAGAGGCCATCTCTTTCCGACCTGATAAGCTTCTCGCGCTCAAGCGTGTACAGATGGTGGGCCAGGGTCCCGTTGGTGAGGGCAAGGTTGACCAGTATGGCACGGAAATGCTCTCCAGGGTGGTTCTGTATGTACACGTAGATCCTTCTTCTGAGCTTGTTTCCCAGAAGTTTCTGTGGTCTGAGTTTGCTGTAAAGAGGGAAAGCGGCGCTGAAGAAGGAGTACCTGAACGCGTCGCTTGAGACCAGGGCCAATGCAGCCGCAGTCAGTGTAACGGCACCTGCAACGGAGATCACCATCACGCCAGGGGAGACACTCCCTCCGTCCTGCTGGCCCGGGTCACCGTCGGTGATGGGTCTCTTGGTGATGCTCACCGGGTACAACATCTCGTTGTCTCCCTCATCATCCTCATCGAGCAGCTCCCTCGGATCTACGACGGCTACCACCGATTTCGCTGCCGGGCTGGCCTGCCACTTGAATGTGAGGTCGACCGTTCCTCCCGGTGGGATGTCGACATAGGTGGAGGAGATCAGCGGCCTGGATAGTCCCCAGGTGAGCTCGTAGAGCGATATCGATACGTTGGATGCGATCAGGTAACCTGTATTCTCCACGGTTACGTTGATCACCACCTCCTCTTCCTCGTAAAGCTGCCTCGACGGCATGGAGATATCCTTGATCTTCAGGTTGGGCCTGTCGAGAAAGTCCACGGAGTGGCTCATATTGGATACCGTGGTCCAACCTTCCACCTCACTTTCAAGCGGGATGAGAAGCTTTACATCCACAACAAAGGTCTCCAGGTCGGCGCGGTCGAGGGGCTCGAAATGGATCGTTACCGTTCCGGTCGTCTTTGGCCCCATGTTGATGGCGGAGGGTTCAAGCTGGACCATGAGGTCCTCCGGCGCCCCCTCCATCTGGAGAACAACGGCAATGGCCTCATCCTTGTAGTTCTTCACCTGGACCATTATTGATATCGGATCGGTGCGGTTGAAGGGCCCTCCGGATATGGAGAGGATATCCACCTCATGGGAGGGGATCACCTTCAAGGTGGAGCTCGCCCAGTATACATCAGCACCATCTGATATCCCCCCATACTGCACCGTGAAGGTTCCGGATATCCCTTCGGGCGGGGTGATATGGGCCTGGAACGCCCTGATCTCTCCCACGTCGATCTCCCCCATCCCATCGCCATCTATCACGACGGCCCATCCCGGTTGAGCGGTGCCGTCCAGGAGGATATTGATCAGGGGGTCGAAGGATGTCCCTCTCACTCCCGAATGTATCGCATTGAACATGATATCCGTTGTGTGGTCCTCGGATACTTCAACGTATGTTGTCTGGGGGTCAAGGGATATGGATGATCCTTTCACTATCTCGAAGGTCATGCTTATCTGATCGTTCGGGGTTCCTATCCCGTAAAGCTCGTTGGCCGTGGATGTGGAATGGACCTGGATGGTGAATCTGCCTCCAGGTGAGGTCGTATCGGGGACCTTGATAAGGACCAGAGTATCGAATGTGGATCCAAAATCTCCATCCTTGAGGTCGATATCGACCTCCTGACCTCCCTCCCTGAACTGAATGTCCCATCCGATATTGTGATCATCTATCTCAATGGAGTAGAGGTCGTTCATCTCCCCGACGTTCCTCAAGGTTATCTCCACGTAGAGCTGCTGTCCTGGGTAAACGTTAACGGTCTCCAACCTCTCGCCGGTATCGGTGAATGTCAGCTGGTGGTCCACCTCCGCCTCGAGGCCGATTATGGCGAGGATATATGCCCTGTCCCCACTCTCCATTGCTACCGCCTCTACCCTGAACGGATAGTTGATAGCTGTATCGAGGATCTCATCCGGGATGGTCACTGCCAGGACCGAGGTATTGCTGGCACCAGGTTCGATGGTGAGCAGGCTGCTGATGGAGGCTGGCCATCCATCGGGACCGTCCGCAATGGTTATCATCAGCGTCTGTTCAAGGGTGTGTGAATTGTGGAAATAAAGGGTGAAATATGAGGTGCTTCCAGGGCTTTCAATGTGCTTGGGAAACCCGTTGAACAGGGGGTCAATGGCGTCCGGTTCTATCGCTACCGTGCCCTCGTTCCACTCCGCTGCCTCCCCCGGTATAATGATGAAAAATGAGAGGAGGACCAGTGAGGTTGAAAGGAGTAAAAGTGTCTTGATAACCCCAGTTCTAATATCTTTCATCACGTTCAAATCCGCCTGTTGTATATTTAAATGATGTAGTACAGTTGTTGGAATGTTCCGGGGGGAGGGGTTGGTATGGCGTTGATAAGGGGCAATATGGTCCGTCGAGCATTTCGAAATATTGATTATATAGGTTGTACATCACCGCCCACTGTCTTAACAGGAGGATGTCAGAAATGAGCGACCCCACGGATATCATCGACACCATGGATTACAAGCGAAAGCAAGTCTCAAAGGGCTACAGCGGTGAGACGCTGAAGGTGGACATTTCACGTGGCACCTTTGAGATAAAGGAGGTGACCGATCTGATGAAGGAGAAGTTCATCGGGGGAAAGGGTTTCGACCTCTATCTACTCTGGCAGGCGGTCACCGGGGACACGAAATGGGATTCGGAGGAGAACGAGATAGTGATATCCTCCGGCCCCCTGGGCGGCACTCCGGTCTACCCGGGGTCGGGAAAGTCCATTGTGGTATCCATATCCCCTCTCACCGGATCAATAATGGACAGCAATGTGGGTGGATATTTCGGGCCCTACCTCAAGTTCGCTGGTTTCGACGCCCTGGAGGTACAGGGTAAAAGTGACCAACCTGTCGTCCTGGTCATCGATGGGATTGACGGGAAAGTATGGCTTGAAAAAGCACCACGGGACCTGTCGGATGAAGCTTACGAGATAACCCGCCACTATCATGAGAAGATAGGCAAGGGAGAGCCAGGAAAGGTGTCCGTTGTCTGTGCGGGCACCGCTGCTGGAAAGGCGATGATGGGCTGCCTGAACTTCTCATGGTACGATCAGAAGAGGGGTATCTTCAGGCTGAAGCAGGCGGGCAGGGGTGGAATGGGCACGGTATTTGCCGATAAGGGGATCAAGGCGATAGTTGCCAGGTGTCCCACGGTATCGATAAACTCGAACAGGCCCGCGGACAAAAAGGCGCTGATGGAGGTGGCCAGGTCCCATTCCGGGGAGATAGTTGCCCTGGACCCCAAGCAGAACGAAATGGCAAGGGTTGGAACGGCCCATCTGACAACGATCATGGACGATTACGATCTCCTTCCCACGTGCAACTACAAGTTCGGAACGGGGAAGGATATCGGCTGTGACACGGAGGTCATGGGAAGGGAAGCGTACAGGAAGAGGTTTGACCCGGGCTTTGACGGATGCTGGATCGGCTGCACGGTCGCCTGCGCCCATGGCGTCAAGGACTTCGAGTTAACATCTGGCCCCTTGAAGGGAGAGAAGGTCTGGGTGGATGGCCCGGAATATGAGACCATTGCCGGGTGCGGGTCCAACTGCGGGATATTCGACCCGGACCATGTGATAGAAATGAACTACTGGTGCGACACATACGGATTGGACACGATCTCGGTGGGAACCTCGCTGGCATTTGTGATGGAGTGCTACGAGAACGGTCTGATCAATAAGGAGAACACGGGCGGACTTGAGCTCAACTTTGGCAACAGGGAGGCGTCCCTGGAGCTCCTCCATCAGATGGCAAGGGGTGAGGGGTTCGGGGCAATACTGGGAAGGGGCATCAGGAACATGAAGAGGATATTCCACGAGGAGTTCGGTGCCGACCTGGAGTTCATGAATGACATAGGAATGGAGGCCAAGGGCCTGGAGTATTCCGAGTACATGACCAAGGAGTCCCTTGCCCAGCAGGGGGGATACGGCCTGGCCTTGAAGGGCCCACAGCACGATGAGGCCTGGTTGATCTTCCTGGACATGGTGCATAATTTCATGCCCACCTTTGAGCAGAAGGCGGAGGCGCTCCACTGGTTCCCCATGTTCAGGACCTGGTTCAGCCTCTGCGGCCTGTGCAAGCTTCCCTGGAACGATATCGTCCCGGAGGACAACAAAGTGATGGAGGAGCCTGCCAAGGTGATGAAGCACGTCAAATGGTATGCTGACTACTACTCCGCGGTCACCGGAAACATGGTTGGCCCCGATGATCTGATAAGGATATCGGAGTCCGTATACAATTTCCAGAGGATATTCAACCTGAAGATGGGTTACGGAAAGCGGGTACACGATGATATTCCTTACAGGTCCGTAGGTCCGGTCACGGAGGAGGAGTATCTCTCGAGGGAGGAGAGGTATGATATACAGCTGAGAGAGCAGGTTGGCCTTGACCCCTCAAAGATCTCCCTTGTAGAACGGATGGCCGCCCTCAGGAAGTACCGTGAGGAGCGTTACGAGCGGTTGAAGGATGCCGTATACAAGAGGCGGGGTTGGACCAATGACGGTGTTGTTACGATCGAGAAGGCGAGGGAGCTGGGAATAGATCTCCCGGACGTTCTGGAGCTGCTCCAGAAGAACCAGTAGAGGATAATTCGGGCCAATTCTTTTATCCTGATCCGCCATGAGGTCGATCCACATGCTGACCATTGATGATGAGAGCCACCCATTTGTTGCTGGTGAGACCGTCGAGGCCGCCCTAAGGAGGGCGGACCACTTCTTTCCTTTCATGGCGGTCCAGCTGAACGGAAGGTGGCTTCGAAGGGATGATTGGAGCTCCATGGTGGTCGAGGATGGCTCCTCCATCAGGACCGTTGAGATGATCGCAGGCGGATGATCAGGTCCATTTAACCGCCTTTATGAACTCGTCCCAGCTGGTGTCCTGAGCGAACTTGATATCCTCGTAGTCGCTGTTGTATTCCGAGGAGCGGTACGGCAGATAGATAGATATGCCGTGGGCATCGGCGTGGCCCCCGGCCTCGTCGGTGTTCCTGAGCAATATGATCGTCTCATCCACCAATTCCATCACCCTCCGGGCGTTGGTGGTGGACCTCATCGTCCCCGCCGTCGATTTCGTGAGCATGTAGGCGAGATCCCACAGGTCGTAGTTCGCATATGTGGACAATCCGATCCAGTCCATCTGACCGGAGAAGGATTCCGTGTGGAGGTCATCAGGGGTCTCCGGGTGGCCTATCACCAGATTGATGAGTGTGGCCTGGTTGATCGTCTGTCCTATCCCGGTCACTTTGTTGAGGAGCTCTTTGGCCAGGTCATCGATGGCGGCCGTTAGCTCCTCCATCCTCGAGAGGTCGTATATCGCGAACACGTCGGAATAGCTCTCCTTGGGTATGAACGGAGGGGCCCTCCACGGCCCGTAATCTGCGAACGTCTCTCCCATGACCAGTGCGAACTCCCGCCCGTCCATTCCAGGGTTTTCGGAGAGGTTCGTCCAGCACTTGTCATACTGCCAGTTCCCCGGCTCCCAGAGGTCGTTCTCGGGATCCGCCTCGGATCCCCATCCGTAAGTTGAGCCCCCCACGAAGTAG
>JAGLEG010000169.1 GCA_023145185.1 Thermoplasmata archaeon | reverse complement strand
CAAAGATTGTCCTTACCTTGGAGGTGGTGACCTCCAAGATGTCAAAATAACCCCCAATAATGGAAGAATCTCTTTTTATGCCAACTGAAGAGATGTACATGGAAAGAATGAAAAGGGTCCCTCCTTATTACGAGTGGGGAGGGGCTTCAACCCATTTATTTTATAAATTTATCCAATGCAGATCTGATCAGCCCAGGATCTATATCGAGTATCCTTGATGTTTCAAGTAAATTCTCTTCATTAATGGTATCCTGAAACTTCTGAAAGACGTCTTGACCTACCAGATCAATGACCGATGCCTTTCCCCAACCTTCGGTGAAAAGAAGCAAGGAGGAGATATCGCACATATCCTTGATCCGCTTGTGCTCCTTATCCCTGGATGGATATGATTTAACCTTCATTGCCAGAAGTACCTTAGGGGAAGGTAACCAGAATAGCTTTCCAAGGAATTCAACATTCGTTCTTTCGCTTTCTTTCCTAAAGAGCTCTCCAAGAAGAGGTTCATCAACAGGGTTGAAACCAAATCTCTCCCTGAAATCATCTGGAATGTGATCCACGATCAGATCAACATACATCGGGAATATATTGTAACTTGGAGTTCTTCTGGCTGTCTCCTTATCAAGTTCCATTCCGGTTTCCCTATGGATCTCTTTGAACAACCTGAAGGACAGGGGAGAAAAACCCAACTCCTCACTCAAGGTCTTGATAACATCATTCAGGGTTTTACTTTCGGAATTCTCATCGATATGAAATCCCAGATCAATGTCTCTGGAACCTATGTAATCCCTTCCGGTGAGGCCTTTATATCCATCATTTACGATCAGGTAAACTGCCCAGCCTCCAAGCATCGCTATGGGCTCATCCAGAACCTCGGTCACCCTGTCGAGATACCTTCGGGAGATCTCAACCTCGATCTCATCATACATATTCTTTCACCATCTTCTCATAGGATTGGAGGCATACTCCCCCTTCCCTTTTCAGGTCGATCATTAACTGCGGTTTGGATACTATCCAGAGACCATCGACTTTGATCTTGTTGTAGGATATATGCTCATCACCCAGGAGTAGCCTGAAATTACCCTTTCCCATCAGTCCTTTTTCCAGCAGGGAGTCCCTCCACTTGTTAAAATCCTCTTTCCTTATGTATACATCCGCTCTGGATGGAAAAAGGATCCTGTTCGTTAAAGTATCTGCAAAATAAGTTGTAAGGGTATATTCATAATTGACTTCCTTCAGAAAGCTTTTCGGGTCGTTGATGAAGAAATCGAAATACCTGGGCATTTTTGAAATTCTAAACCACTCATTCAGCAGACCTTCAAAATCCTTTACTTTGGTCTTCACGATAAGTCCAAGATCCTCCAAAGATCTGAGATATTCGATCGTCCATGATACGGAAGTACCTGCATTCTTTGCCACTCTGTATTTTGTCAAAGATCCATCAGGTTCATTTAGAAGTACTCTTATTATCCGCTCTCGTTTCTTTCCCTTCACAATATATCGTAATCGTTATATCTTTAAATACTTTACCGATATATCGGCATCATTATAATTTATATACTATACCGATAGGTTGTTTTTTCACTGCACCCCAACAGGAGATCGACAACTATAGGTGGGCATATATTAAGAGGTGGAAAACACTCCTCAAGTGTCGGGTTCTAACCCCTGTGGTGTCGGAATCTAACCTTATGGTGTCGTTTTAGTAAGGGTTGGTGTCGGGGACGGGGTTCGAACCCGCGACCTCCGGATATCTCCGGTACCTGGGAGCAAACAATTGATTTGCCCCAAAAGGGCCCCTATGAGTCCGGCGCTCCACCAGGCTGAGCCACCCCGACGAAAAGTAAGGAAACAGCTCAGGCGAGGCAGATTATCATTCCCTTTTACTTAAAGGTTTTCGGACACAAACGTACTTGAACGTATATCGAAATTCCACCAGGTATCAATGGCATTGATGATTTTACGCATAAAAGTGTCAATGCCATTGACAATTTTAACGACCGAGAAACAACGTTCCGGGAAAAATATCTATAAACATGTCCCCACTACCTCCATTGTGAAACTCTACCCGTTCGTCATCACCATCCTCCTCACCATTCTTACCATCGGCTGCCTGGAAAGCGTCGACGAGATGCTGGACCCTGACCTAACAATTGCCGTCGAGGATACATGGACCCAGAACGAGACCGATGACAACCTCCTCCCACTATCGGACCACGAGTGGTTCTACATCAATATCAACATAACCAACAACAACGAAGAAGGTTCCCATCCAATCGACGTAAACCAGTTCTTCGCGAAGATCGGGGACGATTGGCTCTGGTGCAGGGGCCCCCCCGGAGGAGAGACAATGATAGACCCCGACGAATCCCTTATCCTCACCATATACTTCGAGGTGGAGGTCGGAGAGAGACCAACTGAACTGGAATACAGAAGAACGGTCTCGGACCCCATCTCCTGCCCCATACAGCCTAACTTTAACATGACGAGTATAGACTAGTGTTAAAGTTAGGCCTCTCAGAACATTGAGAGGCTTAGATTAGGATTGGATCTATCAATGCTCTAATACAGCCTAACTTTAACATGACGAGTATAGACTAGTGTTAAAGTTAGGCCTCTCAGAACATTGAGAGGCTTAGATTAGGATTGGATCTATCAATGCTCTAATACAGCCTAACTTTGACGTATGGGTGATAATTATGTGCCAAAGTTAGGCTTCTCCCAACATTGAGAGGCTCAGATAATATTATATCTATCAAAGTTGGGATACAGACGAGTGTCAAAGTTAGGCTTCTCCCAACATTGAGAGGCTAAGATCCTGATGAATCGGAAGATTCATCCAATCTTCACCGAAGTATCGGTTCAGATCAGAGTTAATCTATCAAAGTTGGGATATCGGCA
>JAGLEG010000168.1 GCA_023145185.1 Thermoplasmata archaeon | reverse complement strand
GTGTTTCCACACGGCCTCCACGTTCCGGAAAATATCCATACATGGTTTTGCCACTCCAGGAGTATACCAGATGGAAAAATCGTTGAAATTGCGAACTGGGGCTTTCAATGATATCGATACTTTTCCCTTGTAAAAACCATGCAGGTCCATTGCCAATTTTCCAGGTCTATTAGCTTTCTCTATCCTCAGATCCTCGTTCAAACGATCACTCTCCCTCATACATAGGAACAGATACCGACCCATCAGGGATCAACAGTGTATCAGGGCGAGAACCAAACATCTCTATCGCCCTTCCTACCGCCGATTCAATTGTATGAAAACCATGTATAAATCCTTTATCCAGAAGAACTGGATCGATCTCGCTAACCACAAGGATATTGGCCATTTTTGTAAGCTGTATGATCTTGGCCGCCTTGTGGAAACCTAGCTCATATCCCTCATCTATCCTCTCAAGGATCACATCTACGTCTTCGCTCATGGTAAGCAGGTCCCAGAATTTTTCCTGACCGATCCCCTCGTTCATGGAAGAAATTAACAGAAGAATCCCCCCATCCTTCAGGGCTAACCTCCCATTCTCCATCGCCTTCTGGGATTGATATAGCGTTTTATTCATTGGTTCTTTTACGTTTGAGATCACCATATCATACTTCTTCCTTATCGGCAAACAGAAATTGCGTTTCGCCACATTAACTGCTCTTTCAAATGATCCTCCAACATCTCCTATCTTAACATCAGTTAAAACTACCCCCGGGGCCTGTATCAACTGAATGCTCAGATGTTCCCGATCTTTCAAGAAGAGGTCACAAGCTTCTTCCATATCCTCATGAACTGGATTTTCATCTAATTGAACTGTTTTTGACATGGGGTCAAGGGAATATGAATGGTTTTTCTCAATCGTCTGGTATGAGGATATCCCCGGAAGAATGCTTTTCCTACCCCCTGTGAAACCCGCGAAATAGTGAGGTTCCACTGAATTTATCATTATTATCAGATCATTTCCCAGGCAACGTTTATCAAAAAATAAGGGGGTTCCTCTTTTTGTTTCACCGAAATATTCATGTTGGTCGATATCTCTTGATCTGTGTATATGCACCTTCTCCTTCAGACGAACGTATTCATCTCCCAGGATCTCACTTATTTCAATATCAGTTGGCTCCTTGTGTGTACCTGTTGCAATAACAATTACGTCTACCTTACTTTTCATAAACGGGAACCTTTGAAAAAAGTATTCGATTACGAGATGAGTGGGCGTTGGCCTATTCCTATCGTTTATAATGAAACATATGTGACCTTTGGATGCGATAAGTGAAGATAGTTTACCATTTTTATTGAACTCATCAAAACTTTTAACTATTGATTCCATCGGTGGGCAACCTGAGTTGTAATCTCCACTTTTCCCCAAAATATCAGGTTCAATGTCGTAATCGTTCAGTACCTTCATCATTTGTTTTAATGTGGCCATCGGTACACCCATTACACAAGACGTGACATTGATTATAAATTATATTGTTAGACCGATCAATGCACCATCAATAATATGATCCTGTTAGGCTTAACACCCAATACCCCTAATAGTAAAGATCTTTGGACAATCATAAATTCCCCCGATTGTGTGAAAACTTGAACGGTGATCAAACATATAGTTTTCATAGTTTTTGACTGATTTCCAATTAGCCAGGTTAATAATCCTTGGAGTTTGATAATTGATTATTTCATAGTTTTGAATTCTTTTTATGTTGAAATTTTATTTACCTCTTAAGCAGTAAAACACTGAAACATCATAGATTTTTCCGGTGGTATGAAAAATACTACGGTGTTAAAACGATCTATTTTTCATAGTCGTAGGAGAATCAGAGATTCTCCC
>JAGLEG010000167.1 GCA_023145185.1 Thermoplasmata archaeon | reverse complement strand
CATCTTCATTCATCCTCTGGACGAATATGTCATAAAATACTGACCGTGTGTCCATCCAAGCTACGACCGTTCCCCCGAAAGGATCCTGTAGTACCTGCAGATAACTTGCATGCACCGAGTCCGGAGCATCGAAAATGGCTTTTCCCTCATCCGGCCAGAGCCTTGTTCCATTCCTGTCAATCCTCTGAGCCACGATATCGATCTTGCCGTCATGGAAATCAGTGAAAACCGTATAGAAGCCCCCGGTAACATCCGATGTGATGTGAACCTCGCCCTGGGTTCCAGATGTATTGCAGACCACAGTGCCGTTCTCCTCCCAGAGCATATTGCCCCCGTCATCTATCCTCTGCGCGTAGATGTCCCAATTGGTCGATGCTCTGCCATCAACCCAGGCGACATAGGCGCCTCCCACCCCATCGGTTATCATCTTGGGACCGGTGATCCCTGACCCATAGGTGCAGATCTGAACACCATTATCCGCCCACATCTCCGAGCCGGTGGAATTCAGGTATTGTCCATATAGAGCGGATGTGCCGTAGGGGTCATCCACCCAGGTCACAAGGAGACCTCCCTCCCCATCACCGGATATTCCACCCAATCTCTTATCGTCATTGGTATTGGAAAGCAAGGGCATCGCAGGCGTCCATATCATATCTCCATTGTTATCGAAACCAGATGCAAAAACCCTGGTTGCTTCCGAGATCACTGTGATGAAACCTCCGTTCGGATCAGGGATCACATCATACCCCTGAAGACCCATGCCTGACATGATCCTCTTTCCATTGTAGGCCCACATAAGGTGCCCTTTCCCGTTGAGCCTCTGACCGAAAATGTGATCCATATCCCTCCATAAGATGATCACACCACCCTCTCCGTCAGGTACGATAGATGGATTCATCTGGTGTCCGCTCTCTGTGCATATCACGGTCCCATTCGGCGTCCAGAGGGGCTCTCCGAATCTGTCCAGTCTCTGGGCGAAAATATCCCATTCCGACTCCCTATAATCTCTCCAGGTAATGAACAATCCGCCCTCTCCATCGGGAATGGCCACAGGGTCCAGCGCGTCCCCGGGTATGGTACATATTGGAGCGTTCTCATCGCTGTCCCCCCATCTATCGTCCAGGCCCAGGGACTCTGTTTCCCCTGAGAGAAACAGTCCTGAACCGGCGATCAAAAGCATCAATACTGCAGCAAACGCGGTGTATCTCCTCATATCGCTCCCCGACAGATAATGAGATGATTTACTATATAGAATTAGGTGGAGGATGCCCTTATCCCGAATCCATCAGGAGCATACCCCCAATACTCTGGTTGGATCATGCAGGTGTCGGACCCTTCTTCGACCCCATATTACTGATCTTATTCAGATAGTATTCGTCGTGTATCTCACCCACCAGCTCCTCGATAAGGTCCTCCAGAGTGACGACACCAACGTGATCGCCATTCCCATCCAGAACAATGGCCATGTGTACCCTGTTCTTCTTCATCAGGTCGAACACCTTGGTCACGTCGTCGTCCGTAGAGACCATGTAGGGTTGCCTCAGGATATTACCGATGGTCCCCTTCTTTGCGATGAGCAGGTCCTTGCTGTAGAGAACCCCTTTTACCTTCCTCTCCTCATTAAGGACGGGGATCCTGGTGTATCCCGAATCATAGACCATACCCCTGGCCTCATAGGTCGAATGGTCCTTCTTGAGCTGGAAAACATCCTTTATATTCACCATTACGTCGAAGATCTTTCTGTCCCCGAAGAGGAACACCTTGTCGATGATCTCCTTCTCGATAGGCTTGATCACGCCCTCCTCCTCGGAGAGGGATGCCAGCTCCTTGATCGAATCGTCCGAGGCGAATAGCCTTCTCTCTCTCGTAGGCCCCCCTACCATCTTGATAAGTCCCCGTGAGATGATAATGAACAGCGATATCAGAGGTGAGATGGCTACCGAGAGGTAGTAGATGGCCCTTGCATTCCTGTTCGCCTTCTTCCTCGAATCGAATATTGCACTGTTTTTAGGGGTGATCTCTCCAAAGAGGATCACCAGGAATGTTATGACGCCTATCATCACTGAAACACCGATCTCTGCGAAGAGCTTGTTTGCTATGAGGGCTGCCACGGAGGAGAGGACGATATTGACGATGTTGTTCCCGATGAGG
The DNA here is from genome assembly GCA_023145185.1 of Thermoplasmata archaeon. Lineage (GTDB taxonomy): Archaea > Thermoplasmatota > Penumbrarchaeia > Penumbrarchaeales > Penumbrarchaeaceae > JAGLEG01. The sequence goes on along the minus strand of JAGLEG010000167.1, from coordinate 254 downwards.
ATGGTGATGAGGGTCCGGTCCATCCTCCTCTTGAGTTTTACCACGTATTCGGCGTTGCGGTCCCCCTCCTTCCTCATCTTCGCCACGGTTGCTGGACCCAGATTCGTCAAGGCTGTCTCCGTCCCCGAGAACCAGCCGCTGAGGAATATCAGGACTGTCATGAAGACTATCAGAAATATTATGATCAGAATGGTGTCCATCGTACGCCCCCGTTATACAGGGACATCATATGTTCAATATGATAAAATCATTTA
>JAGLEG010000166.1 GCA_023145185.1 Thermoplasmata archaeon | reverse complement strand
GGTATATTGAGACCGGAGAGCAGAACGACGGGGTTTTCAAGGTCGTCTCCTTCAGGGAGAAACCGGACAGGGAGACGGCGGTCTCCTTCATGAAGAGCGGGAACCTGTACTGGAACAGCGGGATGTTCGTCTGGAAGGGAGCCGACCTCATATCGGAGATCAGGAAGACCTCACCATCCCTGTTCAGGGCGCTGGATGGGGCCGATCCATCAAACGATGCTGACCTGAGGTCCAGATACAGCGCCCTTGATCCCATCTCCATAGATTACGCGGTGATGGAGAGGTCCAGGGAGGTCTGGATGGTCCCGGGCAGGTTCAGATGGTCCGACGTGGGCTCATGGACGTCCATGAGAGAGCTTGAGGGCTACACCAGTGATCACGTACTCATTGACTGTGAGAGGGTCTTCGTCAAGAGCACCACGGGAAGGACCATCGGCGTGCTGGGAATGGAGGACCTCATAATAATCGACACGGAGGAGGGCCTGCTGATCTGCAGGGACAAGGACTCACAGAGGGTGAAGGAGATAACCAGGAAGCTCAGGTCCTGATCCTCTCGTACTCCTCCATCGTATCCAGGTTTACCTCGTACATCACGGCGCGCCCGCCGTCTATCTCGAAGCGGTTGAAGGATGGATAGGACCTACCCTTCAACCTTCTGGTAGATGCTGTCCCCGCAGTCACGAAGTACGTGTGGTTCAGCTTCCAGACCCAGGGGAGGTGCCGATGCCCCGAGAGGACGAAGTTCACATCCAGGTCCACACAGAGCTTGAGGACGTCCCCAGAATCCATCAGGATGTTGTTCTCCCTGCCGGTTCCTGGTACCGGGATTATATGATGGTGGAGGACCAGGAACTTCATATCGTCCCCTGATAGCCTCTCCCGTATCAGTTTGTAATTGTGCCTGCCAAGTTTTCCCTCGTTGAGGTCCGGCTCGGAGGAATCCATCCCGCAGATCCTGACCCCATCTCCCGAGAAGACCGGTTTTCTGGTTCCGAACATCTCCTCGAATATCTCGTATCCCCTGTTGAACGAGTCGTGGTTCCCCGGCACGATGAGCTTTTCAGGTGCGATCCTGTCCAGGAAAACCTTTGCATTCTCGTACTCACCGACGTGCCCTTCCATGGTGAGGTCGCCGGAGATCACCACCAGGTCGTAGCCGCCCGTGTTGAGCGTATCCACCAATCTGGAGGCCAGCTCCTCGTCGAAGAACCTGGAGGTAACGTGCAGGTCTGATATGTGGGCCATCCTCATGGGCCCGGTAAGGGGAAAGGCTCTATTTATGATGGTGCGTTAGGCCAGTTTGGAGATGCCCCAATGAGAACGGAAAGGGACCTCGGGTCCGACCTCGCAAGGATCGACGGTAAAGGTTACAGGGCCTACAGGGACATTCAGGGCGAATATGACATGGGGGAGTACACCCTCAGCATCGACCACGTTCAGGGAGACCCCTTCGCGGCCCCGAGCAGGATAAGGGTCTTTGTAGATATGGAGGCCGCAGCCTTCCCCGATGATACCTACAACAACCTGAGCAGGGAGATCGCCCTCAGGGACCTCCTTACCAGGCATTTCTCCATGAACGCAAGGGGGGCCGGCGGAAAAAGCAGGGGGATGGGAAAGAGCGGCCTCATAGGCATGGACACGCCGGGACAGGAGGTTCTTGAGAGGACCTCTATCCTCGTGAGCGGATCCCACATAGAGGCCAGGTTCCTCATGGGGCTTCCAGCCTTCGGCAGAAGGATAGCAGGAAGGCAGGCCGCAGAGATGTTCCTGAAAGACCTTCCAATGATCGTAAGGAATTCACTATTTTTCAAGAGCCTGGATAGAAAAGAGATCTACGACCATATACAACAGAACGAGGATTCCGGACACATCAGGTCCCTGCTCGGAAAAAAGGACCTGATCGCATTTGTGGCCAACGAGTCGATACTTCCCCGCAGGTCGGGGATCGACGACAGGCAGATGGGGGGAGATGATGTCGTACCGTTCCTCTCCCCTCCGGACCTTGAGGTCACCCTCAACACTCCCAACAGGGGTGATATCACTGGCATGGGCATCCCACGGGGGATCACCCTGATCGTGGGAGGAGGATACCACGGTAAATCAACGCTCCTCTCCGCCATCGAACTTGGGATCTACGACCATATCCTCGGCGATGGAAGGGAGCTGGTGATAACCGACCCCTCTGCGGTGAAGATAAGGGCCGAGGATGGGAGGAGGGTGGAGAACGTGGACATCTCCCCTTTCATCTCGGACCTGCCGCTTGGAAAGGATACCGGGTCGTTCTCAACGGAGGACGCCAGCGGCTCAACGTCGCAGGCGGCGAACATAATCGAGGCGCTTGAGGCCGGAGCAGGCACCCTTCTTATCGACGAGGACACCTCCGCCACCAACTTCATGATCAGGGACCACAGGATGCAGGAGCTGGTCACCAAGGATAAGGAGCCGATAACCCCGTTCATAGACAGGGTCAGACAGCTGCATGATGAGCTCGCCGTATCCACCATTCTGGTAATAGGCGGGTCCGGGGACTATTTCGACGTTGCGGACCTGGTGATCTGCATGGAAGGATACGTTCCCATGAACAGGACCTCGGAGGCGAGGGAGATCGCCGAGAGGTACAGGGCCGAGAGGGTCACGGAAGGAAAGGGGACGATCTCTCCCATCACGCCGAGGATCCCTATCCCCTCCTCGTTCGATCCCTCCAGGGGAAGGAGGGATGTGAAGATCACAACACGGGACATCTCCACCATAAGCTTTGGAAATGACACCATAGATCTCTCCAGGATCGAACAGATGGTCCACCGTAGCCAGACAAAGGCGATAGGCGATGCAATACACAGGGCAACGATGATGATGGATGGGAAGCGCACTCTGAAAGAGGTCCTTGATGAGCTGGATGACAGGCTTGACGAAGGGGGACTTGACGCCCTTGGAGGTCCACCGTCCGGGGACAGGGCCTACTTCAGGTCCCTTGAGCTCGCCTGTGCGATAAACAGGCTGCGCACACTTGAGATGAAACAGAGGAGATAGCGCTCCCGCTAACCCATGTATTCATCAACTCCTACACCCGAGGTGCAGACGCACCTCGGCAGATCACTCTTTCCCTTTATTCTCCTCTGGTTCCACCCTCTTGATCTCCATGATGTCCAGATCCTTCCCCACGATCGCATCCTCGTACTCCCAGCTCTCCTTCTTCTTCCGTATATGGTCCTGCTCCATCTTCCATACCACCTTTTCGTCCGGGATCGTGCGGGAGACGCCCTGCTAGCATATGCATGAACTATTAACAAAATGTCCGGCAGTACATCTCCCTCGATTACTCCAAATAAACATCTATCTCAGGGTATAAATCCTTTGTGATTGCAGTAATAACCGTTGGAACATCCGACCTGAATTACAATGTTGAAATAGCCTGTTGACCTCTTGATACCTGTAGATATCCACCCCTGCAGGTCAAATGATATCTATCTGTTCTCTCTATCGACCCTCCAGATGGAGCTCATCACTATCCTGCTGATCGCGATCGCCCTGGCGATGGACGCCTTTGCGGTCTCCATAGCCTCCGGGATCACGCTCCGGGAGAGATGTTACTACCACGGGTTCAGGATCGCCCTCTTCTTCGGGATATTCCAGGCGGCCATGCCCATGCTCGGGTACCTTCTGGGGCTCGGCCTTTCCGATCTGATCTCCAGCGTGGACCACTGGATAGCCTTCGTACTCCTTGTGGGCATAGGCCTCAAGATGGTGCATGAGGGTACGAAAAGAGGAGAAGAAAAGGACCTGACGTGCACAGAGACGAAACCTCTTCTACTTCTTGCAGTGGCAACGTCGATCGACGCTTTCGCCGTCGGCGTCACCTTCTCCGTTCTGGGTGAGGATATTCTTGTACCCATCATCTTCATAGGCATCATCACATTCGTCCTCTCCTTCATCGGCGTGGTCATCGGGAACAGGATAGGACATTTCTTTGAGAGAAGAATGGAGCTGGTGGGAGGATCTGCCCTCATAGCCATCGGATTCGGAATACTGATATCCCACCTTGGCATAATTTGATATCGTCAAAATACCATTTGCATCCGGTGATACGCTGAAAGATAACATCCACCTTCTTGCGGTCGACCTGCAGGGGGACTTCACAAGGCCCGGAGGGGCTTTCCACGCCGATAGACCATCCGTGGACTTCGCACACCGTACCCTGATCCCCTTTCTGAGGGAGAACTCCATAAAGACCCTGGAGATCGTCTCCGACTACAGAGGCCCCAGAAAGGGAGACGACAGGGACATCTGCAGGCCCGGCGAGATCGGCTATGAAAGTGATATCCCGGAAGATATCAAGGTGGATGATATCTGGATAAAATCGATGAACTCCCCAATCTGGACCAGGGAGAACATCGGAGATCCTGACCTTCCCCCTGGAGAGCCCTACCCGGACCCCTCCGCATTCAAGGCGTGGCTGAAAAGGAACGCAGGTGAGCCCGAGGGTGTGACCATAATACTTTTCGGCCTCACCCTGGACTGCTGCGTCCTGTGCACCGCACAGGAGCTGTCGTTCAGGGGGTACGACGTGCATGTACTGGTAGAGGGGACCGATACCAGGTCGGGGGACCCGGATGAGAAGGCGTATCTCCTCTCAAAGCCCCCACTGCTGTTCTGGGCGAACACCATTTCATGGGACGACCTGAAAGAGCACCTCAGGGCGTCGAGATGAGCTCTCCCCGCCCCGGGACCTATCCTTTCTGGACCCCTTCGATCTACTCCTCATATTCGGTGTCCAGCCTATTTGCCCTCTTCCTCCTGGATATCAGGACGAAGATAAGAACGAACAGAAGGAGGACAATTACCATGGAGAGGCAGCATATACCAGCTATCTGGGTCAGGTTATCGTCGTCATCATCCGACCCCTCAGGCTCGGTTGGTGTCGTTTTGGTTCCGCCGGCCGAGGGGACCAGGTCATCGCCTCCTGAGCTGTCGGAGAAGTGGTAGGAGTAATCCTCCTCCCAGTCGAACTCATCACCGGAGATGGTGAGCTCGTACACGCCGTCCTCGGTCTCCTCCAGTTGGAAGGAGCCCACGCCGTCTACGACGATATAAACGTCCATCCCGGCCTCGCCCGTCACCTCAACGGTCCAATCTCCATCATCATCAACAGTGACGACAGCCTCGGTGATATCCCAACCAGGCGGTATCGCCGGGTTCACAGGGGTCGTGAACGTACCCGAGAACGCGGGTGCCTCGTCTGGGCCTCCATCGGTAGAGGAGAAATGGTAGCTGTATGTTGTATTCCAGTCGAATTCGGAGATGGGTACCATGGAAAGATATGAGCCCAGCTCGGCAGGGATCGGGAAGGACCCAACTCCATCCACCACCAAATAGACCGTCATCCCATCATTCCCCTGAAGGGCCACGGTAAGGTATAGATCCCCCTGATAGAAGTCCACGATGGATTCCGTGATCCTCCAGAGCGCAACCGAGCTTCCGGTGGTGAAATTCCATTCCTGTTCGTTGTCCTGGTGAAGCGGATAGCCATCTATCGACAATGCTGTTGACGGGAACACTATCTCGTAGGTCGTGTTGGGCTGCATATCGTCATGTTCCAGCGTTAGGTTCCTCATATCGTCGGACCAGCTGTATGTCAGGTTCAAAAGAGCAGGGGTGATCCCTATGAGCTGGTCTATTGTTGAATTATCCACCGCCATGGAGAACTGTATCACGATCAGCTCGTCCAGCGGGACATCATCTCCCTCAGGATGGATGGATGTGATGTTCAGGTATCCCAGCGGCGTCTCGACCTTGTAAGGAAGAGATACGTCCGCAACCACCTCATATCCCGCAACCGTGATACCGATCGTGGAGTTCTCAATGTACCCGGACCTCACGTTCTCCACGGGCTGAAGCTCTGCCGGAGCGGACCCCTTGACGGAGTAGTTGTCCCCGTAGGGCACGTTCAGGAATACGTAGCTCCCGTTCTCATCCGAGGTCGTTGTATCCGACAGGACCCCATACTGATAGAGGTCTACAATACACTGCGGGATACCCCCCACGAAGGGGCCTCCCTCACCCATGACCTTGCCAATGACATCCGCAACAGACCTGTTCTCCAGGGAGATCGGGACGTTGATATCCAGCCAACCGCTGGCAGCGATAGTCTCCGACTCGTAGGGATCGTACAGCTCGGCCAATTCCGTTCGTACCGTGTAATCCCCCATGTTGATCCCCTCGAAAACGTAGTACCCCTCAGCATCTGTAAGGGTCCAGGCCATCTCCGCCTCCACCTCATCGTGAAGTATCAAAGAGACGTTCAAACCCTCTACAGGCGTCCCCTCCCAGTCCGTCACCGTTCCATCCAGTTCGAACTCAGGCATGATCTGGAACAGTACATTATCCATATCCGAGGTCAGGTAGAAGGGCATATACTCACGGATGGTGAGGTTCTCCATAAAGAGTGAGAAATTTCCCTCCCACAGGTAGAATGAGAACTGGTTGCCCTCCTGCAGGTCCTGATAGAAGGGTATCATCGCCCCACCCCTGTCCTCATCGGTCGCGGTGACCCAGCCCGTATCAACTGGCTCCCCATTCTGGTCCACGACGGACCCGTTCACCCAGAAACCCTCATCCGGTATCGGATCCATCAGTATGTCCACCTGGCGATCGGACCGTGTGTCCATGTTCTGCCTGTTGATCAACGGCAGATAGCCGTCCGCCTCCACCCAGATGAGCACCTGTTCCAGACCCCACGTCCTGTAGTATCCGTTACTGTTCGTACCCCCATTATTGTGCTCATAGAGGTACACTGCATCCGTCCAAAATTCTGAGATGAACGGATTGAAGTTCGGGTCATCTCCCATGTGGAACGACATCGCATCAACCTCGACCTGGGGCATCACCTCCATGGTCTCGCTGTCCCTCACGAAGCCGTGAAAGGAGCTCAGTGGAGAGGTTGGGAAGACCAGGAGGTCCTCCAGTTCACCGCCCGAGGGTGGAATAATGACCAGCGTGTAAACTGACGCCCATTGGGGCCGGTATTCGTATGGTGCGTCCTCATCCACATGGAGCGAATAGGTCGCTCCAGGATATGCCAGGAACCTCACCTCACCGGAACTATCAGAAACAATCTCCGTTGAGCCAAATCCAGGGTTTCGACCCTGTGGGCTCACGCGGACCTCAACTCCGGATACGGGTGTGCCCGAGCTGTCTACTAGCGTGAACCAGCTCTCGACCAGGTCCCCGTAGAAGCTGTACCTGTCAACGTAGATGGTGATCTCCGGATTGGTCGAGCCAATGGAGGTGCCACCGGTCTCGCCTCTTCCGATATTGTGGGACGCGGTCAGGTAGTCGTAATCACCCTGCATTATCTGACCCGTGAACACTCCTGTCTCGTTGGTGTTCTTGCCATGTCCAATGTAAATATAATCATCATTGTTGTATCCCCAGCCGTCCACCTTGGCTCCAGGCAGTGGTATCCCCGTGGTCCTGTCCTTGACCACGATGGTCACATCGCCCATGGGCCTCTCCACCTGCTCCTCTTTCACGAGGGTAATATTTCTCTCGAAGGTCTCCCCCCCGGTTGGTTCCAGGGTAAAAATTTGAGAAACATAGCCTGGCTTGTACATGGCCACCTCCGTCTTCATACCTACCGGCACTCCAATGTGCGCTTTTCCGGACAAACCGGTATAGGATTGAGCATAAAACTTAATATCTCCCTCCTTGTCCGTGAAGTAATTAAAGTACTTGACAGACGTGGAGCTGAGCGGATCAGTTGAATTCCAGATATCCACGTACAGGTGGGCATATTCCGGCACGGGGATGCCCAGCTCCATGTCCAGGGCCGTATCGTTTATCATGAAGTATCCTTCGGAATTGAACGTTACGTTCCATGCCAAGTCCTTCATGCCGTACCACTCATATTCGTACTCCCCTGTGGGCAGTCCATGTTGATACCACTCGCCTACACTGTCCAGCCGGGTCATGTACCTCGAATCTAGATCGTAGGTCGATGAGACCCCACGAATATTCACATAATCGGTCTCCATAATCTCATCCGTGGTGGAGTTGAAGAACTTCGCCCTGAAGAGAGGGCCCGTAAAATGGGTGGGAAGCAGGTCGATATCCACCTGTTTCGTCTCTGGAGGGTCCAGGAGAAAGAACTCTCCACGATGGGAGAAGAACTCCGCGTTTGAGGCGAAGTTGATCTCTACCTTGACGGGCTTTGTTGAATTGGGGAAATCGACCTCGTATACGCCATTTTCATCGGATACGTTCGAGATGATGACGTGGTTCGTGTTCACATCGGACCCCCTCACCCTTACCGTAACACCTGGAACCACTGCACCGGATGTCTTGTTCCTGACGGTACCTGTTATGGTGTTCACATGCGCCGGAACCTCTTTCACCACCATGTCAAGATACACTTGCTGGTCCGGTTCGACGAAGAACTCGACATATCCCTGGTACAGGGAACCTTCCTTGAACTTGATGGACCCGATGCCCCAATACGTTCCGTAGAGGGCGAATTCCGCCTGCCCGGAGGCATTGGAATTTTTGACGATAATTTGATGGCTGTTCATGTTCTTGTAAACCACCATTACCCCCTCGGCCGGCGTTCCGTTCTCGTAAGTGAGGTTCACAAGGATATTGGAGGTATGGAACTCCGGGGGGGAGAACCTGGAACCCGTGCTCACGTCATCCGATCCCAGAACGGGCACGGTCGTGGTCAAAAGGGCCATACATAGAATGCTTATAATTGTCATATTCCAGATCGATCTGTTCATAACGACACCTTCCCTGATAATACACGATAACATCGTTTTATCTTATATTAATAGGATGGTAACAGTGGCTTCCACGGGAAGGCCGGGGAGGAGATGCCTCCTCCCTGGTCCAAAGATCCTTTCGGCCTACTCTTCTTCATAGTCCAGCTTATTTGCCCTCTTCCTCCGGGATATCAGGACGAAGATAAGAACG
>JAGLEG010000165.1 GCA_023145185.1 Thermoplasmata archaeon | reverse complement strand
GGTGATGTTCATGTTCGAGTACACGAACACGGGCAACAATTCGGTGGTATCCTGGGCCAGAGGAAAGAATACCGTTCCGGGTTACAACATAACTCAAGATCTGTTCTATTTCGAGAACCAGGTAAAATTGGGCGGCCCGCTGGTAGTGGAGGGTGAGTTCAATGGGGTGTTTGGAAATGAAGCTTACACCCGGGAGAACGAGAGGGTGACCTTTTCCGGTCTGATATTGTTGTACAATAACAGCAATGCCGGTATATATCCTCCAAATTCCAGCTTCTTCATGACACTGGCCGATTATGATAATTCGGAATACTGGAAGGATGTGAACGTCTCCGGCAGGAATATGTCGATATCCCTTAACATGCCCCTGCAGGCGATCAAGAAGACCTTCACGGTGGTGCTTGAGGAGATGGATTTAGACCTATTTCTGGGTGAGCTTCCAAGTATTAGCCTCATTGTGGATAACAGTCCGCCACCTGCCCCTCAGTCCCTTGTGATCAGGGCCGATTCATATAAGGACAAGAATCAGGCCCTTGATAACGACGATGTGGTATACGTCACATGGTCGCAGGTAAATGATCTGGGGTCAGGTGCCGAGAGATACAGGATATCCACAAGCTATTCGTTCAACGATCCAGAGACCTCTTTTACCGACTGGGAAACCACCAAGATGACCTGGAACGGCACTGAGGAGGGGGATTTCAAACTGTTCGTTTGGGCGGAAGATGCTGTAGGTCATTATGGAGCGCCCGCTTTTGCTCAGATTTTCATCGACAAGAAGGAGATCAAGTACTACTACGAGGAGTTCAGTGTTGCTGGGCTTAATGTCGATGAGATAAAGGACAACTGGATCAAGACATTGACACCGACCTGCAAGGTTTGGGTAACGGATATTGAGGGAAGCGGGGTAGATGATGATTCCGTGGAGTATTCGGTATCTACAGGTGGCCTGGAGAATTTTGAAGAGTGGAAGCTGGTTGACCTCGCAGAGACCAAGGAGAGCATCCTTTGGGATGATCCATACGTTGTAACTACGATTAACCCCAGGTTCGTGGAGGGTACCGAAAACTACATCAGATACAGGGCGAAGGACCTTGCAGGAAACGGTTACACGGAGTCCCAGTATTTCAGGCTGAAGATCGACGTGACACAGGTATCCTATGAGGAGGTATTCCCGACCCTTGATGTCTGGCACGATCAGGTGTTCATCAACCAGAAGGAGGTGTCCACCATACTTGTGGATGAGACCTCTGGAATTGACCCGGCGCAGATATACTACAGGGTATCCACATCAAAGGACGAGAACGGCGTAAGGA
>JAGLEG010000164.1 GCA_023145185.1 Thermoplasmata archaeon | reverse complement strand
GTGAACGCCCCTCCCTCGGGCGGTTCGAACATCGAAGGTGCGTACGTTCCCTCCGTTGTCAGGTCAAGGTTGACGGATTCCACGGAACCATCCGTGGAGTAGAGCTCCAGATGGATCGAATACCTGTTTTCCCTCTCGATCGTGGTCAGGTCGGACCCGGGGAAATCCAACTCGAGGATGTGTGTTCCGATATCAAGAGGAACCGGTTCAAGGGATGCAACCGAGGAGCCGTCGTCGATCTTTCCGTATAATCCGTAGGACCCGGGGACGTACACGGTTATCCCCACGTTCAGTCGGAGGTATTCCGCCAGGCCGTCCTGATCCTCATCCACAAGCATCTCGTCGACCGTATCGGTGAAGGAGACGGCAATAGGCGCCCCCTGAACCACGTTGATCAACATCGATAGTAGAATGAACGAAAGGATGACGGTTCCGGCTCTCTTTACCTTCGATCCCATATCGGTACTCATCGTATGTCCCTCCATGATAAGCCTTCGGCTACAGTATGTGTTAGCGAAGCGTATTATATAAAAATCTTATAGGTCAAAGGTCAAATGACCGGGCCGGGATCATTTTCGGCACACATTAATGATTTGTCGCAATTCTCCCGGGTTCCAAAGCTCCCGATGGAAACCACGTACAGATAAAAACAAATAGAATGAAAGTAACTTATTAATCGATGGCTCGGGAAAGTAGTAGGGTGCACCCAGGCTGGTCGAACCATTTCACCCCTCGATCAAGCAGACCAATTATTGTGATCCTTATCCTGGTCACGATACTGTTGATCCCCGGTATCGCTTTATCGCAAACGTCCGACAAGATAGCCAAGGGCAACGCGTTCCTCGAGACCGTTACCGTAAATTTCCCCGATGGGGGTGGAAGGGATGCCAGCATGTCCCTCTATGTGCCGAGCCCGGGCCCGATATCCAGAGCGTCCCTGAAACTGCAACCAGTACCGGGGCCAGATCATCCTAATAGAGTATCGGTGGATATCGGGCTTGACGGGAGGGAGGAATGGGCCTTTGGCGGAGGAATTGAAGGCTCCTTCGGCAGGCAGAGTGTATTCTCGGATGGAGAGGAGGCGAGGCGGTTGCCCCTGACATCCGAGGGCACCGTCATCTCCTTTTTCCTCCCCATCGGAATGGAGGTGACAGATGGTTCGATGGGGATGGTATCCCTCCCCCAACCGCTGGGAGATTACAAGGGCTCAATGATCCCCGGACCGATCGATATGCCATCCCCGGACATGGTCGATTCAGGAGATCTGGACGGCGACGGAGATGATGAGATAGTGTACTATTCGAAGGCATCCTCCTCGATGGAGATGGTGTCCGGAGATGGGTCCGGCGGATATTCGACGTTGAAATTGGCCGATCCCAACGGCCCCATAACCTCCGTTCGTGTAATGCCGAAGGGGTCCCAGAACTCCGGTTTCATAGTATATTCGCATCGGGATGAGGAGAACCGCTCGTCCCGGATATCGCTCCTGGTATTCGACGACGAGGGTGGATATTCCTCACACGTGATCGCCTCGGACCTGCCTCTTGACTCCCTTGGCTTCTCCCTGGATCGGACCAGGAGCTCCTACAGCCTCTTCGCCCTGGATGGTTCCCAGGGAAGAATAGTGAACGTCACAATCAACTCCACCGGAGGGGTCAATATCAGAGAGGTGATCGACAGATCGATACCATCCTCCAGCCTCGCACAGGGAGATCTGAACGGAGATGGGTCGATGGATATCCTGCTTTTCCCCACGAAGGGGAGCGGGAAGAACATCACATTGATGAAAGGGAACGTCGTGGGAGAGGTATCATCTTTCGTTCTGATCGATATGAACCTCACCGGTCTTGCGGCCTCGCTCCCGCTTGGCGTAGATGCGAACGGGGACGGTTCTGATGAGATATACCTGATGATGGGGGCCCCTGCATCCCTCAGCGTCCTGTCCATGAGGGCAGGCGGTATCGACAGGTTCTCCATCGGTTTCAACGGGACGTTGGGATCCCTCAGGACGACCCCTCGATTTCACGACATATATGCGGGACCCGAGGACATCCTTTACATGACGACCGGGGACGGCCTCTATCAGATCATTCCCGAGACAGGCCCTGGGGGAACGTACTACAACTGGAGGTCCCCGTCGTTTACCCAGCTTGCCGTGATCGGATCCATTGATGGTCTGGGAAGGGGTTTCTGTTATCATTTCAGCTCGGGCCAGGGTATATCGATCTACGATCTGCGGTGGAATTCAGTGGGTGAGGTGAAGATCACGGAGGCGTCGGGTCCGGGGTACCTCAGCAACCAGCTGGGCCATGGGTCGATCTTCAGGGCGGATGTGGGTGGACTCGATCTCTACGGAAAGGATGGGGCCCAGTACACGGATGATCACGGGAACGTTCTTGTCAGGTGTGACCTGATAGTTTCCGGACAGGGGGGAACGGTATCGATCCGATCCCTCGATCTGAGATATGACGGGTACCTGGATGCCTCCTCGTCCGAGAGTTTCCTCTCCGCCGTCTCAAGGGGCGCATCTGACTTTGGCGACAGGGTCCCCTTCTTTCTTATATCCGGTTCAGCCGGAGCGGTCCGGCTGGGACCTGTAGAGGTGATCTACGATTCCCCCCCATCGATCGACGAGTTCGTTCTGAACGACATCCACATGGATGAGGGATCCCTGGACATGCCGATATTGTACCTCTGGGAACATATTAACGACGATTACATGATGCCCCAGGACCTGAGCATCTCCCTGCACACCAGCGAGGAGCACACCCAGGGGATCCTCTACCTTCAGGATGGGGTCCTGAGGGCCAATGCGCAGTCCTATCCCGATCTGGTGGGAGATCTACATTTCAGCCTATCGGTCTCCGATGGCAGGAATATCATCACAACTCCCGAGATAACACTTGTTCTGGACCCGGTGGAGGATAGGCCC
>JAGLEG010000163.1 GCA_023145185.1 Thermoplasmata archaeon | reverse complement strand
GGATGCAAGAAACCATCATTGTGGATAATGATTTTATCATGAATCAGTACGGTATCATTCTGAAATATTGTTACAGCAATGATCAGATCACAAAAAACCTGTTCTACAAGAACGAAAGATATGGAATATGGACCGATTCCACAGATTGGCGCGGCCCAAATCGCATGAATTTGAATGCTTTCCTCGAGAACAACGGTGCAACCGAATTATATGATCCAGACCATGTTCAGGCTTTTGATGTTTCAGGATTTGATCTATGGAATGGAACGGATGATCTTGGCAATTACTGGTCTGATTGGCTCTCGCCAGATTATAACTTCAACAATGTTGTGGATGATCCATATCCGATAGGGGGCGGAATTGCTAACGATAACAATCCCAGGAATATTTTTCCTTTCGTGATATTGTCCAGACCTCTGAACTTGAATATCACCAGTGGAAATGGATTCGTCAACCTATCATGGGAAGAACCGGATATCGATAGGCATTGTGAGGCACATGCGTATAATATCTACCGGGGTACGGAATCCGGAAATGAGGTATTCCTTGTACAGACCGGAAAAGTTCTTTTCCACAATGATACAACTGTTGAGAACAATGAGCATTATTTCTACTATGTAAAAGCGGAAAATATATTTACAGAAGGGAGATCAAGCATTGAAGTTGATGCATGGACAGATGGGGAACCCCCGTCCCTGTCAATTCTTAAACCCAGAAATGAGGTCATCATTAATTTCAATGAGATAACCGTAGAATGGTAGTGTATTGATAATATATCCGGATTCTCTCATGTTATCGTATATCTTGATGGAATTGAGATAATTATTCTGGACACACTATTCCAACACCACTTCATGGATCTGGCAAATGGATATCATGAAGTTGCAATTGTTGCTTTCGACAATTACGGCAATAATCAAACCTTCAGGACCAATTTCACGGTGGATGTTGAATACCCTCAATTGGAGATACTTGAACCAGAGGATGATCTGTTCTTTAATACAACGAAAATGAAATTTTCCTGGATTGGTTTCGATCTCTATTCTGGGATTGCAAATTATCTGGTGAGGATCGATCAGAAGGAGTGGGTAAACGTGGGTACTGAAACCACATACGAGATCAATATCATCCACGATGGTGAGCACACGTTTGACGTAAGTGCTCTGGACAATGCTTACAATTCAAACATAACCTCCATTACCTTTACGATCGATGTAGAGGACCCAACCCTCCAGATAATATTTCCTCCAGACGGTCTTCATATCAATGAGACTGGAATCCTTGTAGAATGGAGAGGAGAGGATTCTCTTTCGGGCATAGCATGGTCAAGGATATCCATTAATGGTGCTGATTTCATTAATTCTGAGTCAAATGGAAGTCATGAATTGATAGATCTCCCTGAAGGCTTGAATAGGATTGTGATCAGATATTACGATAAGGCTGGGAACTTTATTGAAAAGAGTGTTAAATTCCACATAGACACGATCAAACCCCAGATCATCTCAAATTCTCCAACCGGAGATCGTGTTGACAAGAGGGAGAAGGTGGTTGTGGAGTTCTCCGAGAAAATTGAGATCTCTCATTTCAATATGGACA
This sequence comes from Thermoplasmata archaeon, assembly GCA_023145185.1. Lineage (GTDB taxonomy): Archaea > Thermoplasmatota > Penumbrarchaeia > Penumbrarchaeales > Penumbrarchaeaceae > JAGLEG01. Next base: position 3,452 of record JAGLEG010000163.1, on the reverse strand, counting down.
TAGGCGATATCCAGGGTGGGATCGAATGGGATAACAATACAATGACCTTTACCCCCTTCTCATCGTTGAAAGGTGGATCAACTATAGAGGTTTTGGTAACAGGTCAGGACATGGCAGGAAACAGGATGGATCCATTTTCCTGGGCTTTCACTGTGGATAACAGCGCAAGGATCTTTGGCATCCTGTTGGATGATAAGGGGAATTCCATAGGTGAAGTGAATATATTCATCGGTGAAGAAGAGGTGGGAATTACGGATCCCTATGGTGAATTTGACCTCAATATACTTCCAGGAGATCATACGATCATCTTTAAAAAGGATGGATACAAGGATCTCGAATGGTCGGTATCATTGGCCGCCGGAGGATATGACTCTCTCTCCGGTATCAACATGGAAAGGGAAGGGGCAGATAGTCATGAACCTGACGATAAGAATGAAGGATTCGTCCCAATTCTCATTGCATTGGCGATTATTCTACTCTTGATCACCCTTGTGGTCATTTTCGTCATAGTTCGGGCCAGGGGAAAGGAAAAGATGAAAGATGATAATGAAAATATTTCCGATCCATTCAAGGTCGCAGAGGAAACGAGATCAAAGGCCGAGGCAATGGGAATATACATCTCGCATTTTGAGGGTAAATACGATGAAGCACTAGGAAAACGGGAGGAAGGGGATCACGTAGGTGCCGATGAGATCATCCGATCATATAACGATAACATCACCCAACTGATCTCTACAAGCACTCAGCAGGAAGATGCCCCTTTAACGGATGCTCTCACGGATGATCGATCAGGCATGGAACAGGATGTTCAAGAGCCCCCTTTTATACCCGAAGAAGGTGTATTTGATCATTACAACCTTCCTCAAGAACTGGAACGATCTGATCAGGATATGATATCAGAGGAGTCCGATGAGGATATTCTTCCACCTTCTCCTGGTGATGCACCAGTTGTCAAACCTGATGAAAACTCGGGTGAAGAATTGGGATAGAGGTTCATTGATTTTACAGAATATCAAGGTCTCAAGATTCCGAATCTATATGCCTCTCCATAGGAAGAGTACAGGGGATATTCATGAAATCGGATCGGGTAGTGGATCAGATTCGTGGAGAGGTTCTGGGAGGGGTTCAGTATTCTCTTCTTGAGGAACCTCCTCTATCGGTTCGGTTTCGATCTCCGCAGGAGGTTCAACCATCTGCTTTGTCTGATCCTGCGGGAGATCATAGTTATCGAACGGGTTCTCCTGTAAAGTGGTCAGAGGGTCCTCCTGTGGTTCCACGAAGGGATCTTCAGGGATCGCACCATCCTCCATAGGGGGTGGGGATACCTCCTCGGATATCGGCTCCTCTACAGGTATATCTGCAACCTCCGGGATATCCTTTTGTGGGGGTTGTGTTTTTTCCTTCCCTTTCTTCATCGACCGGATTACGAGGAAAACAGCCACAGTAATGATTATCAGGACCAAAATTATCAAAGCGATAATCAGAAGAAACATGAAATTTCTGTCATTATTTTGTTCTTCTGGTTCATCAACCTCAATAGTAAACGTGATCTCTGAATACTGCCCCTCGAAATCCGAGACCCGCATAATTATCACATGGACTCCCGCCCCAAGACCTAAATCTATCTCATCACCTTTTCCTAATGAGATACTCCCCTCGAACCATTCATATATGAGTGCGTCACCATCTTCGACATCTGTGGCGGTTCCTCTCACCAACTGTTCCTTTCCCTCAATAAATCTATCCTGATAATAAGTGGTGTTTAACCCAGAGGGGTGATCATTTACAGAATCGACATTTATCTCGACTGTTAACCATATCGTGATTTCACCATCAGATGCTCCTATCTCGATGTAGCGTCTACCATACCAATTCAGATCTGGAATGATATCCATTGTATTATTGGGGTTCAAATGGATCTCAAGAATAGTTTCTGGCTTTAAACTGTATGTAAGTTGATCATTATCAATATCAAAGAACCAATTTTCAATATCAACATTCATGATGGGGACATCTTCTATAGTATTGAGCGTTTTTTCTGATACGATCTCTGGTGGATCGTTTGTATTGGAGATAATAAATGAAATATTAACCGTATCTATTGTTCCATTTTGATCTTGAACCACTAAGGTAATATTTATGACTCCCACATCATCATTTGTAGGTAGAAATTGGATGGTGTCATTCTCGATTTTAAGGTTTGGGTAATCCCCCTGAATAAAAATCGTGCAGGCCTCACCATCAACTTCAATGTATTCAATAGTCGAGTTAAACCAGTTATCTTCATGAACCGATATCGATATTTCACCGTCAACAACATCTACGTCACCAATACCAGTAATTACTGGTGGATCATTTTGCGGGTTGACAATCAACTCGAAATATATGGAATCGGTCCCTAGGTCATCAGACGTTCCCGCAACTCCATCAAATCCATTATCAAAAACCTCGATATTGAAACCAAAAGTACCGTAAACATTTTCTTTGATCTGATTGAAATTGAGGTATCCATCCAAAACCACGGATTCAAAGAAGGAGGTATTAATATTATCGTAGATATTGTATCTTAAATTACCATATCCAAGATCGTCTTTCCAATACAGAGTAAGATTCAGTAATGGTAAACCTGAGCTAAGATCCTCATCGAAAGATATTGATCCGGGAAAAACACCTTGTGCTATCGGGGGGTGATTCCTGGCTTTTGCATTAGTATAATAAATGCTTGTGTTTCCATCCCGTTCATCCATCCAAGCAAGGTGTAGATTGCCGATATCATCGGTACAAATAACCGGATCTTTTTGATACGAAATTCCACGATCATCATTAACCTTGACAGGTGATGAGAAGGTTGTTCCTCCATCATCTGAATAGGAGAAGAGAATATCATAATCATCATTTATTCTACCATACCAGACAATATAAACTCCGTTCCATTCATCTACGCACATATCAATGAATGGCCCAAATCTAGGGTCCTCACTGAGTTTTATTGGAGTTGAAAAGGAAATCCCATTATCTGTCGATTTTGAGAAATAGAAGAAACCCGAACTAACATTTACCCAAGTAATGTAAATGTTTCCTTCAGTATCAATATCCATGGAATGAAATCCGGCAGCAAATCCTCCCAGATCGACAGTGATCGGATCACTGAAACTAGTTCCATTATCAGATGATCTGATTAAATTGATTCCACCTGGATTTTGCGTATATGCAATATAAACATTCCCATTTTGATCCGTATCAATTTCAGGCCAGATCACGCTTGAAAGTGAAATTGGGGTTTTAAAGGTAGCTCCACCATCGTTTGAAGAGATGACATAATTGACAGTTTCACCTCTGAATAATACATGAATATTATTATCATATGAAGCTACTTTCGGTCTGTATTTCAGGTTTACAACATCGTCATAATATATACCTTTACTATCGGAAAAGGTTGCTCCTTCATTGTT
>JAGLEG010000162.1 GCA_023145185.1 Thermoplasmata archaeon | reverse complement strand
CATTGGGACTTCTTGATGATATTGAGAAACTGGATGAGGGTGATGGTTTGAAAGCATCCCTCAAAAGGATAGAGAAACTGGAGGAGGAGAACCAGAAGCTCCTCAAGATAATTATAAAATTGATCAAGTCAAAGGAGAAAAGTAGCTCAGATAAAAGGAGGTCAAAGAAATGATGTACTGTACCAAGTGCGGGTCCGATCTGAAGGGGAGTAAGGCGAAGTGTCCTGTCTGTGGTTATTCCATGACCAAGATGAACGATGACCTTTACAACAGCAGTAGGGGAAAAGCCCCTGTAAGGGAGCCCTCCAAGAGGGTTTCATTTGCCCCGTCCTATCCTCAATCGGATAGGGCGCCATCCCGATGGGAATCAAATACAGACGCCGAGGTTGTGAGCGCAAGAAAGGTCATTGATGTCGAGGAAGAGGAGGATTCCGATCCCACCCTTGTGGATGGATGTTCCGTTTGCGGCCGGACCCCTCAGAGGAGATGCACCTTCTGCCTGGAAGCAATTTGTAATTCTCATACCGAAAAGATGACCATATATGTTAGGTCGATGCCGTTCGGTGGATCTCTTGATTCATGTCCGAGGTGCGCAAGGGAGCGGGAGGGTCGATCTCCAACAAGGGCAGAGGCGGATGAGGCGGGTATGTTCTTTTCCATCAAACCATATCACGAATGGCACCGAGTGAAGAAATGATCTGAAGGATCAGGGAATTTCACGCTGTGAGATCGGGATGTGTTGCAGATGTCCGAGTACTACCTTGATATTGAGACCACCGGATTGGACCCGAGGGTTGACAGCATCATCACCATTCAATATCAACGTCTGGGGATGAGGACGGGCAGGGTGAGCGAAACCCTTGAGATATTGAGGTCCTGGGAATCCTCGGAGAAGGAGGTCCTGAAACAGTTCATGCCCATGTTCACAGGAACGGGGCCGTTCTCCTTCGTAGCCATCGGCTCCAATATCCCGTTCATATACTCATTTCTGATCCAGAGGTCACGGCATCATGATGTGGATGTTCCAGACCCGATATACGTATTCGGCAGCAAGCCCTACCTCGATATCAAGCCGTTCCTTGTCCTGATGAACGGGGGAAGTTTCAAGGGGGCAAGCCTGGATCGGTTCACGAACCTCTCCTTCAAGGGAGATATGATCCCAAAACTCTACGAGGGAAAGCAGTACGACCTGATAGTGGAATGCGTCCGTGAGGAGGCCAGGGAGTTCGTTTATCTCTACAAGCATCTGAAGGAGAGGGCCCCTGATCTCGTTATTGGAAAGAAAGAGGAGAAACAGTGGTTCTGAAAGTGGTTTCCCCCCCTACATGATGAAACATGATATATCCCAATTGGAAAAAGGAAAAGTCGGATCGGGAATCCCTTTGGAGGGTATTACATCAGTGATCGGCTGGAATGGAGTAGAACCCGATCCGTGATATATCATCTGCCTTGACCACTATAAATATTTAATGATACACTTGTATCCCAACTTTAACACTTATCTATGCCTATAATGTTAAAGTTAGGCTGTATCGGCCAATGTAGAAGCTGATTGATGTTGAGCCATTGGCTGCCCTTTTGAAAAAACAGTTGAAATTAATCAGAGTTGTTTTTTCAAGAGTTCGAATCCTGCCGTGCCCTTAGCTATGATAAGAATTATTGGCGGGCACGGCCGGATCTTAGA
>JAGLEG010000161.1 GCA_023145185.1 Thermoplasmata archaeon | reverse complement strand
TATGTCGGCATGAACACCTACACGATAATCCTCAGCGATGGCATGGATGAAAGGAGGGTCAACTACCCCCTGGAAGTGATAAACGAGAACGATAGACCCGAATGGTTCAAGATCCCTCCATCATATACTAACATATATTTCGGGGAGACCTTCTCCTTCCAGCTGATGGCCAGGGATGTGGACCCTGGTGACCGTCTCACGTACAAGCTCGTGCCAGGCTTCTTCCCGACCGGGGCCCTGATCGACCACGATGACGGGACCATAACGTGGACACCGGGCATCCTTTTCGATGAACCGCAGGCGTTCAGCGTCAAGGTAGAGGACCTTGAGGGGGCTTCCATCAGATATGATTTCCACGTGAACGTCTCGCTCAGGTTGAGCCCACCTTCATTCACCTCCCTGCCTTTCACGGGTCTCAAGGATATGAATCCCTGGGAGTATTCGATCGAGGTGAAGGATCAAAACGGTGAATACGACCTGGAGCTCTACACCGCCCCGAATGGAATGGTATATAATTCCTTCTCCCAGAAGCTGATATGGACGCCCAATTTCGATCAGGTGGGACAGTTCGACGTCACCATCAACCTCACATCCTTCCACTACCTGATACAGCAGAACTTCACATTGACCGTGGAGCGGTCTCTCAGAAGCTGGAACCTCCTGATAACCGGCCCGATCGATCTGAGCAAGGTGACGGATATAATCAGCGTTATCGGCACCGTGAACGTGACCCCGTCGGAGGTCCTCTGGCTGGAGGTCAGGGTGGATGATGGGGAGTGGATGCAGGTGACGCCCGAGGGTGAGTCCTTCAGCTACTCCATAGATACCGGGAAATATGACGACGGCGGCATGGAGATAAGCGTGAGGGCCTGGGACGGGTACATGTATTCAGATGAGGAGATGATAACTCTTAAGGTGGCGAATCACGAGGGAGAGACCTCCCCTATCTTTGTAGGTGTAATTGCTGTCGGGGCTGTTCTGCTGATCTGCCTGATCGGTTTCATCGGTTTCCTTGTCGTGAGAAGACAGATAGAGAAGGACAGGGAGGAGGAGAGAAAGATCAAGCTGGAGGAGATCCAGAGGTCGAAGGAGGAGATGGACAGCTTCCTGCAGGAGCAGTCCACCCTGACCGATGACGCCTACACGGACCTCGTACAGGAGCAGGAGGAGGTTGTTGATTTCGATCAGGTCATGGAGGATCTGGCCACAAAGGCGGAAGTGAGTAGGGATGAGGTTACCACGCCTCTCATGGAGCAGTCGATCAAAATGGCATACCTTCCGGGGCAGGAAGGGGGAGATCCAGTAGACCTTCCGGTGGACACAGAATCCGCACCAGAGCAGGTACCCCCGGATATGGTGGATCAGGTCCAGCAGGAGAACGGATCGACCGAAAACCCCCAGGATAGCTGATATCGATCGATCATCTGGACGTCAGATCGACCGTGAACTGGTCAGATGCAGGCCACTATCGTCGTTTTGATGATCGACCTCAATACCGGGGAAACGCCCGATTAAATGAGATATTTCACCTACGGGGGGACAAAGTATATAATTATAGAACCAAATCAAGATTTTGATATATCAGGGGAATCCCGTTAAAGGAGGGACCGTAAATGGGTTGGCTTAGAAGGAAGGCAGATAAGGAAGAGGAGTACCCGGTGGATGATGTACAGATAGGGAGGAACTACATCGATCTTGGGGCTCTGAAGATCAGAGAGCCCTCCGGTGGAAAAGAAGGTGGAGGTCCCACCATCAAGTTTGCAGACATCGAAGGGTACAGGCAGATACCGGAGCTATCGAACATAGTTTACGAGGGAAACATACTGATACTTGATTTCACGCCAATAGCGAATGATGACCTGGAGCTCAAGAGGGCCATCACAGAGCTCAAGAGGGTGGTCGAGGATATCAACGGAGATATTGCAGGGATCGGTCAGAACCTCCTGGTCATCGCTCCCAAGGGGATGGGCATTGAGAAGAAGAAGATAAGAAGGCTGGAGCGGAAAAGGAGATAGGGTCGTTCAGCCATGGAAGGTATGGCCTTCATATGCCCGATGTGCGAGGGCAAGGACTTTCAACTTAAGCAGGAGACGCAGGTCATCCCATATTTCGGGGAGGTGCTGCTGACCACTGATATCTGTTCTGACTGTGGTTACAGGCACAGCGACGTTATGGCCCTGGATGAGAAGGCCCCCAGAAGGTATACGTATCGATTATATGGTCAGGCCGGCCTGAGCCAAAGGGTGATCAGGTCAGGGACATCGTTTGTCAGGATCGACGAGATAGGTGTGACCATAGACCCAGGAAGTGCATCCTCCGGATATGTGACCAACATCGAGGGCCTTATAAAAAGGGTCGAAGCCATCATAATGCAGGTGGAGAGGGACCTTGAGAACATGGGAGATGATGAGCGCCTGGAGAAGGCGAGAGATATCCTGGACAGGATAACCCGCGCTGTGGAGGGGACATTAGCACTGACGATAGTCATTGAGGATCCAAAGGGCAACAGCGCCATCATAGGAGATGGGGTGGAGGAGGAGGACCTGACCGTGGATGAGATACTCGGCCTGACCCAGCTTCTATAGCCTGACTTTAACGTATGAATACATATGAAAGATCAAGTGAGGCCTCTCCCAACATTGACAGGCTCAGATCCTGATGAATCGGTAGATTCATTCAACCTAACTTTAA
>JAGLEG010000160.1 GCA_023145185.1 Thermoplasmata archaeon | reverse complement strand
TCGTTTAAATAACATGATGAACGAATCGATATTTACGATAGAACAGAGGATAAGCAGAGGTAAGAATAGGATGAACAGTTCCTTGAACTCCCAGAACAGTTCACCAAACGTGTAAAAGAAAAGATCGATACCCAGCCATAAGACAGATAGGAACAGCGGTATGAACAGAAGTATCCAGAGCAGGACGAACAATATGATCGCGCTGTAGACTGCGATCCATCCATTCAACAACATCATGATGAGCGGCACTATTCTTCTCATCTACTCTCTCCGACGTTTCTCCTGCATCTGGTCTTTAATATCAATCGATAGATAATTTACTGATCAAGGAACGATACCGTTGGCCCAAATGAGAGACCATATAAGAGCAAGTACTCCTGTGATTATCAGGCCTGACCTCAGGGCGGGTGGAAGCTTGCTATTGGTGAAACCCGGTATTACCGCTGAAAGCGATATCATCAACGAGCCTATGACCCAGATGAGCATGTGGAAGAAATAGAACCATTTCATCACATCAAGGTCGAAATCAGCTGCGACGTTCACGAATTCTATCAGGACCACCGACAGGGCAATCATTCCTGCGCCGATCAATATTCCAATAAGCCAAAACCCGATCGAGGTTGATCCCTCACCCGTTTTAGATCTTGCTCCAGTTCCTTTCATTCCCATCTCACCTTCCTTTTCTCTCATTCTATTCCCCGTTGTGGTATGGTTATAGCTGATTATACATTTTTCCACAGATGTCCACACCTCGAAAGATCGGGTCAGGAGATCATCATTATCATCTCGCTCTCCCTGGGCCATAGGTTATTAATCACACATCACCACTATCTTCTCAGGGGATACCAATGGATATCAAGGAGAGCATTCTGGACCTGATAGGGAACACGCCCATGGTATTTCTTGATCGGTTCGCACCTGACCTTTCGGGTAGATTGGCTGCGAAGATGGAGATGTTCAACCCCTACAGCACCAAGGACCGTCCCATAAGCTACATGATCAAGGCGGCGGAGGAGGAGGGGCGGATAACACAGAGTACCACGATAATAGAAGCCACGTCCGGGAACACCGGGCTGGCGCTCGCCTTCATCTGCGCGATGAAGGGATACAAACTGGTCATATGCATGTCCGAGATCCAGACGAATGAGAGAAAACAGCTTCTAAGGACCTTCGGAGCCCAGTTGGAGCTCACTCCCTCATCGGAGGGGACC
>JAGLEG010000016.1 GCA_023145185.1 Thermoplasmata archaeon | reverse complement strand
GTGGGAACGTTCTGGGTCAACATAACGGTCATCGATGGATTCGGAGGCTCACACTCGCTTAACTACACACTGGTCGTAAGCAACGTCAACGACGCTCCGATCTGGTCCCTGACACCGATAGACCAGAATATAACAGGAGGGGAAGAGCTGACCCTTGAGTGTGCAGCGACGGACATAGACGGGGACAACATCACCTATTCAATAGAGACCACTCCGACATCCAACCTGACCATCGATCCATCCTCTGGTGTCATAAGCTGGGCATCTCCAGTTGTTGGGACATATGCCGTAACCATCGCAGCAACGGATGGAACCGTTGAGATCCAGCACACCTTCTCGATCGTTGTGGAAGCGATCCCTGACGATAACCAAACCCCTCCGGTAACGGACACGGACGGAGACGGCATGCCGGACGAATGGGAAGAATTGTATGGACTCGATCCCGATGATCCTGCTGATGCCGCACTGGATTCGGATGGAGACGGCATATCAAACCTTGACGAGTACAAACAGGGATCGGACCCATTGGTCAAGGAACCGGTGGATGGATCGACGGACACAGAGGATAAAGGATCCATTGCGGGCTTCTGTTTGATCGCCGGTATCATCGTGTTCATCCTGCTCCTGATCATGGTCGTCATCATCGTAATAGTGGCCAAGTCAAGGAAAGGCCAAACGGACCCATGGGAAGAATAATATCCCAAATGGACCTCTGAACAATGCATACGGGAACAGAACATGATGTTGGAGCTTGAACCTTACGCTCCTACACTGGCCTCATTCTTATCGTTTTATTTTCTTTGCCATTCCCAGAAGGTCCTCGGGTGTCAACGATCCGATGTGATCCATGGAGATACGCTTCTTTGAGATCATCACCTTCTTACAATTCAACCCTTCCACTTTCCTTGAAAAGTAATCGATATCCTTTCTTCTCACCCTGTCAGACCATTTTACCTCTCCTGCAAGGATTATCCTGTTCCTTCTCTTTATCAGGATATCAAGCTCTTTATCAGGGTCCATCTGGTACTCGAATACCACACCCTTGATGATACCTCATGTATTCTATCTCGCAATGGGTAATGGCCATTCCGGTAACCGTGGTTACTCGTTATGAGTTCCAACCCAGGAATATATCGATCGAAGATCGTTATTCCTCTTTGAACAGCTCCTCCCTGGGCCCTTTCCAGGCGAGGTACATCCCACAGATCAGGATGTGCACCATCGACAACAACAGCAGAGGAACGGTCCACTGCAGCTCAACAGGGTGGAAGAGCTCGTCTCCCTCCTCCATGCCTCCACCTGGAGGCATCTGCTGTTCTATCTCCCTGATGGGGTTCCCGTTCGGCGGTGGCCCAGTCTGATCCGGAGGTCTCTGCTGATCGATCATACCATCGATCCTATCCACCTGCTGATCCACTCCGTACATTCCAACTGCCACGCCGGAGATCATTAGAAACGATACAACGACATTGGTGATCATACTTCCATCGTGTGTAAAACACGCTCTATCAGATAGGCTGACCAATGTAAAGGCGTTAAATTGGTTTGCGCACACCGGCCTGAATTACTCCAGAACCAGGGCGAACTTGAAGGCTCTTTCACACCCACTCGGCGATCTGCTGAGCCTTGGTGAAAAGAAGCCTCCTCGACAGCGCGATCACCATGATTGAAGTGATGATGCCTCCGCCGATGACCATAAGATATACTATGATCTGGTACTCCGCGGCCAGTATCGGGTTCGTACCTGCGATCAGAAGTCCCGCCATGGACCCGGGAATGAAAATGATCCCAAGCGTCTTGAGCGAGTCGATATTGGGTATCAGCGCGGCCTTTATGGACATCCGCCCATACTCCTCCATGGCCTCCTTGGGCGTGGCCCCAAGGGAAAGCATGGTCTCAAGTGTGGGTTTATTGGTCTCGAACTCCCTCGTCAACCTGTTCAGTGCCAGAGAGCATATCGTCATCGCGTTACCGAACACCATGCCAGCGAGAGGTATCACGAACTGGGGTTTGAAGGGCATGGCGCCGCTCACCCTCAGTACAATAAGCACAACGGTCCCACCAACCAGTATCGAGGGAGTTGTGATCCTGTACGCCTTGGGCATCTTTCCTGCCCTCCTTGCGGAGGTGTACCCCCCCATCAGCGCCATGGCGATCAGAAGGAGCCATATCGGATAGTACCAGTACTCGAACTCGAAGAGGAAATATAGCAGCGTGGCTGCGGCGAAAAGCTGTAGTCCCCCTCTTATCATCGCATACGTGTATTCCCTGGCAATACCTATCTTCTTCCACACGGACAGGCCGATGGCGATCACCAGCATCACCATCATGATGCCCATGATGACAAGGCCTTCCTCCCAGGTGTACGGTATTCCGGTCAATATGCCCCCTCCCATCTGAATTCAGATGCATTCGTTACTTCCTTTACCACCCCTTTCTTGAGGTTGGCTATCCTATCCGAAACGCGCAGAGCCTGGGGCACGTCATGGGTGACCCAGACCACGGTGAGGCCTTTTTCCCTTGCGAATTTCAGAATGGTCCCCTCCATCCTCTCAACCTTCTTTGGGTCTACGCCCACAGTCGGTTCGTCGAGTAGAAGCACCTCCGGGTGAAGGGCCAGGGCACGGGCAAGAGCCACCCTCTTCTTTTCACCCCCTGATAGCTTTTCGGCATCCTTGCCGGCGAACTTAGGCGAGAGCCCCGCATCCCTCAGGCACCTCCCCACATCACATTTACCCACGGCCCCGGCCAGCTTCGGGCCGTACTGGACGTTCTCCTTCACCGTCCCCTGGAGCATTACGCTCTCCTGTGGGACCAGGACTACCTTTCTTCTGAGGGCCACAGGGTCCATATCGGCGATGTTCTCCCCCTGGAATAATATTGAGCCGGAGTCCAGCTCTATCAATCTGTTCATCGACCGAAGGAGGGTGGTCTTTCCGCTCCCTGAGGGCCCCACAAGGGATATGATCTCACCTTTTTCCAGATCCAGCGACAGGCCCCTGAGCGCACGTGCATCGCCCAGCATCTTCTTCGCCTTCTTGATCGTTAAAATGCTCAATCAAGCACCTCCCCGGAAAGCTCTCTTATGAACCGCTTGAGGTTCTCCAGTGTCTCGATCCCTTTTGGCGTGATCCTGTATATCTTCCTTACTTTCCCATCGACAACGTGATCCTCAACGGTCAGCGCCCCGTCCCCCTCCATCTCATGAAGTATGGGATAGAGCGTCCCCGGGCTGATCCCGTAGCCGTGATGCCTGAGCTCCTCGATCATCCACGTGCCGTAGATACCGTCATCGCAGTCGGCGTGATGGAGTATGTGCGCCCGGATAAACCCGAGCATGACCTTTCTCTCGTACATAGATATCGAAACTCGATATCGATATTCGATATATATTATTTTCCCGTAACGAGTGGCCATGATCAAAAAAATAAATGGGGGCCCTGCCCGGGCCCCCATGGCATGTCCGATCCTATGTGTTCATCAACGCGTTTTAGCTATTAGATGAGCTCATCCCAGTCGACTGAACTCTCCTCCTCTTCAAGGCGCCCTCCGGTCACCCTGTCGTCCCCGGCGGAGATGTCGAAGTCCTCGTAGTACTCCTCCACCTTCTTACGCTTCTCCACCTGGGCTCTTGACAGAAGGGCCAATGCTACGGCAGCGATCACAAGGATCACCACCACGGCCATCAGTGCGAAGACCCAGCCGTTGGAGGTCTCGATGTCATCCTTCACTATGGACGCCTCGACGATGTGGGAGCTGGTATCTGGCATGTACAGGTAGAGGTGGGCCCCCTCATCATCGATGACAAGGTGATATCTCGGTTCTGACCCGGAGGGGTCGTTCATCCAGTCCAGCTCCACCAGGGAAACGCTCACACCGTCTATCGCTATCCTCAGCCTGTCCGGATCGGAGAGGTCCAGTACTGATGGATCTATATCGAGGATGATCACCTTGCTCTCACCCGTATCCGATCCTACCTCGATCCTCATGGAATCATCATCCAGGCCCAGTATGGAAAGGGTAATGGTCGTCCCCTCATCCTCGTACTCCATATCCACCTCACCATCCACAACGGAGATGGCACATCGGACCGTATCGTTGCTGTTCGACCCACCGGAGCTGCCCACAACCAGCATGCCATATCCGGTGGAGGGATAGGTTACGGTGTCGTTCCCCGAGCCGGCCTGGAATCTGTAGTAATACGTTCCAGAGGCCAGGCTCTTTGTGTAGAGACATAAAACACCCTGCGAATACACGGACCCCGACACCCTCATGGAATAATTGGTGAAGGTCCTGCTCGAATTCGCGCTGCTGATGTACAATTTGACATAGGACGGGGCGTCGTCATCCAGGTCCTTGTAGTATATGGTGAAGTTGACCGCCTGGTTGTTTATGGGGCTCGATGGGGACACTCTGGGGTTGTACAGCGTTGGAGCGCTCCCCGAGGAGGGCGGAGCCGAGACATAGAGGTTATAGGAACCCGTCGCGGGGAGGTTCACGGTCACGTTCTTCGAGGTCACCGTGAAGTAATATGTGTAGTTCCCCAGAGTCAGCGGTATACTTCCCGAGAATGCCAGTCCGGTGGAGTATGCATAGCTATAAGGAGTGACCATTTTCACCGAAAGGGGCGCCCCTCCGGAAGAGGGTGTGACCTTCAGGAGGAACTGCTCCGGCGGGTCGTTGTCCGCATCCTTGTAGGTCGCGCTGAAGGTTACCAGCTGGCCCGAGAACGGCCTCGCAGGCGATACCGAGGGGCTCAACAGCTGTGGTGCGCTGTTGGACGAGGAGCTGTTCCTGACATACAGTGAATAATAATAATTACCCAGTGGGTCCACCTGACGACGTGGTATCCCGTCAACTTCTCCATTCGCGGCCGTGACGAACCCGTACGAGTAGTTGCCGGGTGCCAGCTGAAAGATCTTGAAAGCCACGATCCCATTTGAATAGGAGGTCCCAACAATGGTCATGTCGTACTCTGGCATGGAAATGTTACGCTCCAGGTAGCTGGTGGGACCAAGTACCAATCTGATGTATTCAGGCGCGTCCTCTTCCAAGTCCTGGTACGTCACAGTGAAATTGATCGTGTCGGTGGTCGAAGGGTTCGTGGGGGAGACCTGTGGATTGCTCAGGAACGGGGCCCTGTTTGAGGATGATCCGACCGACAGGGAGTAGTTTCCGTTGTACGTGAGGTCCTCATTGCTCTCGGCAGTGAAATAGTAGAGGTAGCCCCCCGCGCCGAGCTTGGTGATAACTGCATGTTTCACCCCCGTGGTATATGATGTCCCCGAGCCGGTCATATTGGATATTAGATCGAGTTCCATGATCTGGGATGATTTATTCATCTTCCAGAGGTGGAACCGAACATAATCGGGGGCATCGTTGTCGATATCCTTGTAGTAGATCGAGAAGGTGATGTTATCGTCGACTGTGGCGTTCGACGGTGAGACCGATGGAGAGTACAATATGGGGCGATTCCCGCCCGTGGACCCGCCGGTCACGTTGAGGTACCATGATCCCCACGACGTACTGTAGTTCCCCTGCTTTGCGCTGAACCTGTACTCGTAAGTTCCCCGAGCAAGGGTTGTGGAATATGTACACCTGACGCCGGTCGCGTAGGTGGTGCCGTGAACCGTCATGTTATATGTCATCAACGTACGGTTGCTCATATCCATGATCACTATCTGAACCTTGCTCGGAGCATAGCCATCCAGCTGTCGATAAGATACCGAAAACAGGATCGTATCATTTATTGTGGCCGGGCTCGGATCAACGCTCCTATTGAAAAGTTGGGGCTGGTTTCTATCTGATATGTTCAGGTAGAGGGATCCACTTGAGGGAGACCTGGCCATCTCCTGCTGGTCGTTCATGGCATAGAAATAATAGGAGTAGCTGCCCGCAGGAAGGGATCTGTTAAAATAGTGAGGCATGCCCGTCTCGGGATAGTATCCGTCACCGTCGGAAAGCTCTGTCATGTTGTAGTAGAACTGTGGATTTGCATCTCCCAATCGATCATAGCAAATATTCACATAGTTGGGAGAATCACCATCTGCATCCGTATAGGTCACCGTGAAGTTCACCGGTGAATCCGCCTTAGGTTGGGATGGATAGATGCTGGGAGAGGTCAGAGTGGGGAGGGATCCGTTCCTCGACAGGACCGTCAAGGAGTAGGCGCTCGAGGCAGGATCGGTTATCCACTCTTTTTTGTCGTTCATGGAAAAGAAATAATACGAATGGGTGCCCGCAACGAGAGAGGTATTGTAATGATAATCCACCCCACTTGCGTAGTTGGTCGTGCCGAACGTGTTGATCATTGTGTGATTTGTTCTGTCGATCGTCACGTTAACACTATAAGGGACATCTCCATCCGTGTCGGTATAGCGCGCTGAGAAATTGAAGAACGAGTCCTCGTACATGGTCCCATAGCCAAACCCTCCTGAAAGGGTGGGGGCCGCCCTTGAAGGCATACCATCCCCAACATCGATCATGGTCAACATCATGGTCATTATCAACATGGCCGTGAAAGCGCATGCCATCGGTCCTTTTTCGAATTTCATCTTGCTCACTCCAAATGATCTATCTGGAAAACTATTCGGCACGATATATAAACCCCGTGAGAGATTATCTGGGAATTACACCAAAAATGCTCCAGATATACGCTTGGATGCAAAATCATTTAAGGTAAGATGCATCATTTTACAACCGAGCATATGGGTT
>JAGLEG010000159.1 GCA_023145185.1 Thermoplasmata archaeon | reverse complement strand
TGTCGGAGACGGATATCAGGGGGGGGTCATTATCTATCACCTGGATGGTAGGTCCCACCATCTCTGCCCAATTGTCGGATGGGTCCCTTGACCTGAAGATCAGATTAAGATCATCCTGTGTGTCGGGGATATATATGGTAAGAATGAACCTATCATCACCATGCTGATCCATTGTCTCATTGAAATGGGGCCCCTCACCAAACCAATATTCGACCCAGGCATCGGATATGGAGATCTCGTCCGACCATTCGATCTCCACATCGATGGATTCTCCCGTGGATGGTATTCCCATGGCCGTGACCTCACCTGGGACAGGGCCGTTCAGGTCCAGTAGGATCACATAACTTTCGGAGGATATGTTCCAGTTGCCTGATAGGTCCACTGCCTTGATAACATACCATAATGATCCTGATCGATAGAGGGAAGTATGTGAGTATGAATAGATGTCATCTCCACCATCATCTGAAAGCGACATATTGTAAATCGTCTCATCCTCGTATCCAAATTCTACATATGCCACGGATATTCCCATGTTATCAGACAGCAGAAAGGAGAACTCCAGGTCCTGCCCGATCTCCACCTTGTCAGGTGTCAGGTCATCCAGGATCTCCACAGCGCTCATATCCAAAAGCGTGATCTCGCCCCCTTGGGATATCTCATTTTCGGAGGTATCCACTGCCTTGATGAGATAATGGATGTTGTAGGGTGAATCCATGACCTGGATCAGGCAGGTCCAGTTATCTCCATCTCCTGCCATGTCCACGGAGGTTTTCTCTCCCGTGCCGTATTGATACTCCAGGTAAACCCCGGCGACCTCGATGTTCTCCTCGACCCGGACCCTGAATGTGAGCGGAGAGCCCATTATCGCCTCCTCACCGATCTCGACCTCCTTCAGGATGGGATCGTCATTATCGAGGACTTCCACCACCACCTCCGGTCCGGTCACCCAGTTGTCTGCGGTATCGTTTGCGTGAAATCTATAGTGAAGGTCATCCAGTGAAGATGTGGGGATCAAGATACTTCCGGCCCCCACATTGGTAGAACTACTGTGGGAGAGTGTATCGTTCATGTGGTCCCCATTGCCGAACCAGTGCTCAACATAAGCTCCAGTTACACCAATGTTGTCTGTCACAGCGATCGAGAAACTGAATATTTCTCCTGTAGTGCCGATAGTGTCACTTTCATCAGTTCCAAATGATGGTCTGTCATTGTCCACGATGGTCACATCAACTTGAGTGGCAGCTGCATAGTTGCCAGAGGCATCTCTC
>JAGLEG010000158.1 GCA_023145185.1 Thermoplasmata archaeon | reverse complement strand
AAAAACCTTGATTCACATGTGGAAACTAGGATTGACCCAAAATAATTGGCGGCCCAATGGGAGTCCGTTTAAATGCTTTTAACTGGTACTGGGGCCTGATTATAATTCTTCCTTCTCCAGAGCTCAGAAATGACCTTCTAAAGAGGGACGGTTAGCTCTTTTAATAGGTCCCTCATTGAAACGGTTTTCACTCTGCAACCGTTTTCGAGGGCCTCCTCTTTTTTAACATGATATCCTACCATATATGCCCGGTCAGGAGAATATTTGTCCAAGAACGATCTGAAACCCCTTTCCATTTTCAATCTATTAAGTGTTGTTTTGATCTCTATCGGAACGATCTCTCGGCCCAGTTCAAGAACCACATCCACCTCTGCCCCCCCCTTCGTTCTCCAGTACCTTGGAGCGAATCCCGACTTGATCAGCTCCGAGATCACATAGTTCTCGAAACTGCGCCCATCTGAAGTTGCAGGGAACTCGTTGATGAGGGCATTTCGAAGCCCCATATCGAGGAAGTAGTAACGAGGCTGTTTCTTCATCTCGATGTTCCTGTTCCTGTAAAACGGCGGCACTTGAGCGATCAGGTAGCTCTTGGTGAGGGCTTCAATATATTTCTTCACTGTGAGGAAGGAGAGATCCAGATCACTGCAGATCCTGTCTTTGGTAAGTGGAGATCCCACATTCAATGCGATCAACCTGGCCAGTTTCCATAATGAATCAAGATCCGAGATCGAGAATGTGCCGGCGACATCCTTGAGGAGCATGGTCTCCAGCAGGTTCCGCAGCAGCGTGATCTTAATATCGCGTTTCTCCTGCATGATGATGCCTGGGAGCCCACCGAACTGCATATGTTCATCCATCAGCCTCTTTTCAATGGCATCGGTCATGGTCGTGTTCCCCCTGGCAAGGGCCATCTCCTTTTGATCGAAGGGGTACAATCTCAATATTGAAACTCTGCCAACAAGGTGGGAAAGTACGGATATTCCAAGAAGGGTCTCGGTAGAAGAGGTTATCCAGAGATGATGGCCCCTGTCTGCCAGATACTTCAACTTGATGCCAGGGTCCAAGCCGTACTGAACCTCATCAAGGATGGTCACCCTGTTTCCCGAGATATATTC
>JAGLEG010000157.1 GCA_023145185.1 Thermoplasmata archaeon | reverse complement strand
AAAGGGAATTGTTTTCCCTGATGCTGAGATCCCCGGATGGGACACAGGACCTGTTTGATTATGTGGACGTGGACCTGTGGCAGACCAAGTTGGATACAAAGAGATGGCCTTTGGGGTACAACGTGATAACAGTATCCGCAGTGGATGCCGAAGGAAACTCCGAGGTCGACAGTGTGAAGATCAATATTCTTACGGACGAGATACCCTTCATTGACAGGGAGGACCCTGTGATCATATTCGATATCAAGGTTGATAAGCAATATGAGCTTGGGAATGAGATCCTCATAACGGGAAAGGTGATAGACGATGGTAACCCGTCCGATTGTACCCTTGGTTATTCCCTAGGATCAATTGAGTACGTGGACATCACAGGGTCAATGGAAATGGATGGTTCATTTGAGTGGGAGTTCGATACCGGGGAGATCGATATATCGAACGTAGATGACCCTGAGCTGATGTTTCATATTCTTGACCATCTACAGATAGATCTCCTGGTTGTCGACGGCGTCGGAAATGATGGAACATACACGATCGATCTAAAGATAATAGATGCCCTGCCACCGGTTCTCATCGATAAGAATGTAGAACAGACCACTGACGGTGATATCTCAATAGACCTGTTGATGGGAGAGGACACCATGGTGACCGACCTGACGGTGGAGGTGAGGGATTCCGGTGGGAAGTTGGTCTCAAGAAAAAAGTTGGATAACCGGGACCTCCTCGTGACGGGTGGCGATTTCCGATATACCGATAATATTGAACTACATGGAAAGAGTGGCGATATGACCATCCATATAACTGCCTCGGATAGATGGGGCAATACATTGAGAACTTCCGACGGTATCTTCATCAAAGGGGGTAACGATGACGCTGGATCATCGATGACGGCGATATTTATGGCCGTAGCAGTTTTGATATTGATTATTTTCGTGATCGTTTACCTGGTGGTGAGGGGCTCAAGGGTGGAAAAATTGTGATGTTTTGGTTATTTTCGGATTAAATCGGAGGTAACAGAACAAAACTTTAAATTTATCGCATACAATGAAGGGATAGGGGGCTTCGGGAAGTTTTTCCCTGGTCAAGGTAGGTTCTGGTAGTGTGGAGGAATCATCGTGCGATCCATAATAAACGAGTACATGAATAAATACGATAAGAAGAAACCCCACGGGGAGAACGTAGAGACAACGGTTGAGGTCAGGGAGGCTCAAGGCCCCGTGGACTCGAATCCGGAAGATGAAGAACTCCGCAGGGTGCTATCAGCGCTTCGGACAAACATCAAGATCATTGGGTGCGGTGGGGGAGGTTCAAACACCGTGAACCGTATCGTCGAAGAGGGAATAGTGGGTGCCGATCTGTTCGCAATAAACTCGGATGCACAGCATCTCCTGACGATCCACTCACCTCACAAGATCCTGATAGGTAAGAGGGTCACAAGAGGATTGGGAGCTGGATCCAACCCGAGGATAGGCGCAGAGGCCGCAATGGAGGCGGAGGATGAACTGAGGGCAGCTTTGATGGGTGCTGATATGGTCTTTGTAACGTGTGGACTTGGGGGAGGAACGGGGACAGGCTCGGCGCCGGTCGTGGCAAGGATAGCCAAAGAGCTTGGCGCGCTTACAATCGCCGTTGTTACCAGGCCATTCAAAGGTGAGGGACAGTCAAGGATGGAGAACGCGGACTGGGGGCTGGTTGAGTTGGAGGAGAACTCGGACACTGTCCTTGTAATACCCAACGATAAATTAATCGAACTGGTACCAAGGCTCCCTCTCAATGCTGCTTTCAAGGTAGCAGACGAGCTGTTGATGAAGGCCATAAAGGGGATAACAGAGATGGTGACCAAGGTAGGACTTGTCAACCTGGATTTCGCCGACCTCAAGACGATAATGAAGGGTGGTGGGGTTTCGGTCATAGGTATCGGAGAGTCAGATGACACGCACGATAAAGCGTTGAAAGCGATAGAGGAGGCCACAAAATCACCGCTCTTGGAATACGATGTTGAAACTGCGAACGGTGCGCTGATCTGTGTAACAGGTGGAGAGGACATGACCGTTACAGAGGCCGAGACGGTGGCTGAATACATCAACGAGAGGATAAACAACAATGCCTCGATAATTTGGGGTGCCTATATCGATCCGGAGCTCAGGGGCGCCTTAAGGGTAATGCTTGTTCTGGTTGGTGTTACATCCGAACAGATATCCGGAAAATCCGTGGGTAAGTTCGGGTTCAAGGAAAAAGGATATTCCTCAAGAGAGGAGAGATTCGGCGTTGACTTCGTTCGTTGAAAGGTGATACTATGTTGAAATGTCCCCGATGCGGGGAGGAGAACGGAGATAAGGAGTTGTATTGTGGCAAATGTCACGATAGGCTACCTTCGATCTCATCCCTGAGGTCCACCATGAGGTCCGGTCTGGAGGCCATGGAGGCCAAAGAGTACAGAAAAGCTCTGGAGAGGTTTGATGAACTGGTTTCCAAGAACCCCGGTGATACGGATGGATGGTTTCTAAGGGCAGCCTGTCAGATAAAGATGGGGAGTGCCACAGAGGCCTGGAAGGGGTTGGTGGAGATGGACCTTGCGGTGGAGACCAACAGGTGTTCCCAATGCAGGGGTATTGGAAAATGCAGGGAGTGCGGAGGACCCGGGATATGCATTATGTGCAGAGGGACGAAGAAGTGCTCATACTGCGGTGGTCAGGGGTCCTGTCCGACGTGCAAGGGTCAGAGAAGCGATGACTGCAATCACTGCAAGGGAAGCGGTGAATGCATAAGGTGCCTTGGGACCAAGGAGTGCACCTACTGTAAAGGGTTCGGCCACTGCCAACACTGTAAAGGGACTGGAAATTGTGCAAATTGCGGTGGCACCGGAAAAGGATATCGGATCGATATCGGTAGGATATCAAGCGAGTTCAGACCGCTCGAGAGATGGTTTGGATAGGTATCAGGTTGTATCACAACTTTGACAGATCCCAACTTTGATAGATCTGATCTGGGCCTCTCAATGTTG
>JAGLEG010000156.1 GCA_023145185.1 Thermoplasmata archaeon | reverse complement strand
AATGCGAATTACATCCGCCACAGGATCGAGGAATATTACCCAGTGCCATTTCCAGGAACAACAAAACATGAATTCGTATCCACGGCCGACCTATTAAAAGAGAAGGGTGGTTCCGCCAAATCAGTTGCAAAATTGCTTGCTGAAAGGGGAATACATCCACCTACGAATTATTTCCCGCTAATTGTCAGCGAGGCCCTGATGATAGAGCCTACCGAAACAGAAACGTTGAAGGAACTGGATAGATTCGCTGATGCAATGATAGATATCGCAAAGAATGCTACTGTCGATGATTTCGAACTATCGCCAAGAACGACGTCGGTAGCAAGGGTTGATGAGGTACTCGCCGCCAAAGAGTTAAGATTGAACTGGAGACAGATCTGAATCCTAACTTTAACACTAAACTGTATCCCAATTTTGACAGATAGAGTATCGCACGAGCCTGTCAATGTTGGGAGAGGCATTACTTTGACGATCAAATGTACTCTTATGTCAAAGTTAGGCCGAATAAATATCGAGATACCATGTTCACAAGGGGAAGCCCCACGGCTTCCCCAGTGATCGTTTTTTATCGCCGTAAGGTATCTTGATAACGGTTCTAAAAATGAGCACCCAGTTAAGTCAATACAAGGAATCGATTGAAAACAAATTGATAGTAAGAAATAGTTCATTCCATGGTGAAACTGGGTCATCAGATGTCGAGAATGTTAATAAACAAGATAAACTATCAAAAAAGTGGTTTGAGTATCACAAAAAAGATATTTCGGATCAGGAAATCAAATTGAAAACATTGTTTGGAGCTCCATGTATGGTAAGCGATCTGCCTCCTTTATCAATGATCTCGATAAAAGAGAGGTCCGTTAATCGGATAAGAAAAAAAATCCAGACTTATAGAGGCGATAGTACCATATATTATGATATTGACATATCATCTCTTGCCAGATTGGACACTCCAGAGGGATTTACTCGAGTGGGAGTAATGTTGATCCAACTCAGCACTTTCATGAAAAGCAGGGCTATGATCGGTGTTGAAAGTAACAATTCGGTAGATCGTGAAAGTGAACCTGTTCTCTACAGGAATATTATTAAAATATTGAAAGAAGCCGTAAAGATCGGTTTTCCTTATATTAGGGTGCCTGGGGGGGTTCATATAGAGGATCTTCAGGGAATATGGTCCCTTGCAGATAAAAAGGGGATCGAGATAATATTGACAAATAGCGTGGGGGGAGGTGAAAAATGGTCCCCTCCGGAACAGGACAAGATATCATATTGTTCGTATTATGAACTACTGGTGACCGTGGATAATAAAGAAGATCTTGACAGGCTTTTAAAACTTACAGACATCGTAAATCTATTCATGAAAGACAATCGATTGATTATCAGGGTACGGGGCATATTTTCACCTGTTCTCAATTTATTGACACCTGCCCTGGGATCATCAATGATACAATACGATATCGATCAAGATCGTTCTGATAAGGGTGGAGATATTCTCTCTCACAAGGACCTGTTGATGAAGGAAATGGGATTATCTAAGGAATATATGAAGAGCAAATGGTCCCTTCGAAAATATAAGATATCAGACAAAACCAAGATCAACTATATTTTTGGAAGGTTAAGCGGTACATCGAGAACTGTGGTTATGTTCAATGGTGAGGCGAGGAGGAGTATGAAGGAGTCCATATTCATTCCATACGAAAGTGATTATAATGATTTTTCCATCTGTATAGAATTACTGAAAAATTCAAACTCCAATGGTGCGGTCATTGATATCCCATATAAATCCCTGGCTACGAATTTCGTGGATGACCGATCTGAGATCTCAGATCTGGTTGGAAGTATTAACCTGATAAGGAAAGATGATAATGGGAGGCTCATAGGATACAACACAGAAGGACAGGCTGTGGTGGAATTGCTTGAAAAGACAAATGTGGGCCACTCTTCTCTTGTCCTAATAATGGGGAGCGGTACAACAGGTAGATCCGCGGCTGCCTCACTGCACGCTGCCGGTTACAAGGTTCTTCTATTGAACTTGGGTAATAACAGGTTGGAGAATTTCACAAGGAAACTGGGACCAGGAGCGGGTACGATAAGTCTGGAGAATCTCAAGAAGTTGAAGGGGAAGATCGATATAATGGTAAATGCCACCCCTGATGGTGTGATCAAGGACACCGGAAATGCGGGAAAGACATTAATGGTATCGGAGATCGCAAGGGTTATCGAACCCAGGGTTGGAATTGAGCTTTCATACAGGGAGAACTGGACACCTTTCCTATCTTCCGTTGAGTCACGGGGTGGTCTAACCATTAGCGGGGTGGAATTTCTTATGAAGAAGAAAGAGATGACATACAGGATATTGATGGGTGATAGGCCTGATGTCGGTTTTATGAAGGAATTAACAAGAGAGGCTGGTCTACTATAACAAAATGATCAAAGTGATCACAGTTTTTTTTTACAGGCGGGACAGATCTTGTCGGTAGGTGAGATAATACCATTACAATATGGGCAGGTGGCCTTCCCCTTCATATCTATTCTTTCTTTCAATTTTATGAGATCACGATCATATTCATCACTGATCTGGTTTCCCGACTCTTCCAGTCTTGAACCGCAATGAATACATTTTTTGGATAAATGGTCCACATCTCCTCCACAATTACCACATATGTATTCAAGATCATCCAGAATGGAACCACATTTTGAGCACTCCGTATCTTGCTGACCTATTTTAGCACTGCATGAGGAGCAGGACATTCGACTATGCAGTTGCGTCAATTGGCTCTGTTTTATTGATCTGCCCTTGAAATATGCCCACGTCAGGAATATGAGAAAGATAGTGCCGAAAATAACGGATATGACACACCACCATCTGGGTAGTCCGAGTATTGTATCTTTATCGTTGTCGGACTCTCGTTCCATTATTTCGATCTCCCCACGTTGGATGTATATGATAGTATCGTTGAGGTCCAAAGTGACGTTATAAAAAAATATACCCTCTATATCAATGGTGAGCGAGGAGTAATAGATCGTTCCATTGTGATATTCATTATCAGTATTGGAGAATTTCCCAAGGAGATGCTCCTTTCCGTTGATATTTAAAGTGATCTCCTTTACCTCAGATGGGAAAGGAACAGTGACGTAAATAAAAAAATCGAACTCCTCTCCTGTTAATGGCTTCGAGGGAACCCAATGAGGCCCATATGCAATGGGGTCATCTGACGCAGATCCAACATTATTGATCATAGAGAGTGAAATGATCATCACCGGAATTATGAAAAAAAGTACTCTTCCGGACAAGGACATGAACGGGAATAACCATATCATATTATAATCCATACGCAGGAAAGCTTATAATCTTTAGATTGGGTTGAACTGGCATGGGGATCAAGCTTGGTGACCTGGTTGAAAAGAGGAAACTTATTGATGATGAGCTACAGGGAAAAATAATCACAATAGACGGTTATAACCATCTATATCAGTTCTTATCGTCGATCAGGACCCCAGAAGGGTATCTTCTGACAAATGCGGACGGTAGGGTGATATCCCACTTGAAAGGAATTTTTTCAAGAAGCGCGAACCTACTATCAAAGAACATTAAGATCGTATATATTTTCGATGGAGTTCCTCATCCGCTCAAGAAGAACACTTTAGATCTGAGGAGGGAAAGAAAGGAGAAGGCCATTAGAGAATGGGAGGACGCTCTAGCAAGAGGTGATCTTTCCACAGCGAGGACAAAAGCTCAGCAGACCACTCATCTTACCGAGGAGATGGTATCGGATACAAAGATGCTTCTTGATCTAATGGGGATCCCTCACATTACAGCGCCAGGTGAAGGGGAGGCACAGGCTGCGATAATGGTATCACGTGGCGATGCATTTGCATCGTCATCACAGGATTAC
>JAGLEG010000155.1 GCA_023145185.1 Thermoplasmata archaeon | reverse complement strand
ATGCCCGTTATAACCGCATCGAAGCCCCCCTGTACGTCACTGACCCAGGCGGTGATGGGAACTTCCGGGAAATTGTCATTGTCCCAGAGGTACGGTGAGAGGTCCAGTGTGCCGGTGTCCTGGGAGAGGGGCGTATCCTCCTTCAGAAGTTGATTGGGTATGGTCCCCTTGAAGTAAAGAGGGTCGTTGACCTGGACCCTCCTCTCAAGCACGTTGTCCGTTGTATCCGATTCGATCAGGATGTGTGAGGGCATATATGGGGGCGCCACCTCCGCCATGATGATGCTGAAACCCGAGAGGATATAGGAGGGGGAGAAGGTGAAGTTCAGGTCCAGGGTCTGGTTCACCCGAAGGATCGGGATCGGTCTGGGGAGGTCATCCTTGATCCTCAAATATGTCCCTTCCGGGGTGACCTCCGAGATGTTCAGGGTCACCACGAAATTGTAGAGGTCGACCCTGCCCGAGTTCCTGACCTTGAGGTGGACGATGAGGTCCTTGCCCTCGCAGGGGATGGCCGGGTTCAGGGTCATCTCCTGAAGGATCTCCACGTTCCTGTTGGATACCACCTCGATCTCCTCGATCAGCGGGATGAACCTGGGATGATCTATGGTGATGCTGAGGGGGCCCAGGCTTTCCCGGATCAGGATGTACTCAGCGACCCCATGCTCATCCGTGGTTTTACGGATATAGAGCTCCGGGTCGGAGGGGTCTATCAACGTTATCAGCGCTCCCTCGACGGGAAGGCCGGTGGCCTCGTCGTACACTTCCACCCTGAACGTGTTGTTGTCCTGATCGTATGGGGTGGGGAGCGATGCGGAGAAGGTCTTGGGTACGTCAAGCCAGATGGGCCCCTCCGGGTCTCCAAGGAGATTGTAGGCAAGGTTATCGATCCGGTACATCCTGAACTCCTCCACCGAATAGTCCGCCCCCCTCTCCTCCCAGATGTAGTTCTCGTATGCGGCCTTCTGCATGTAGAGTGCCTCGGCTGGATGGGCTGTGACGTTGTACAGAAGCTCGAAGAACTTCTGGGCCAGCCACCAGTTGCCGTAGGACTCACCATCTATGTACTCCCCCCTGTAGGTGGTGGCCGTTGCGCCTATCAGCCCGATCGCTCCGCCGCTTGGATTCCTCAGGAGTCTCTCCATATTGGTGTCCTCCTCCTCCGAGAAGTTGAGGGAATCGCAGTTGGAGATGTACACCAGGGGCACCCTTCTGCCGTTCTCAATGGTCTCGGCCACCTCGTAATCGAAATAGTCTGCCTCGTCCAGCCAGAATGGAAGTGCCCCTCCACCCTCGCCCTTGTATTCGGTGCAGTTCCCATTGGAGTCACCGTGACATGCGAGCAGGGCGGTGGAGAACCCCATCTCGAAGTAGGATTCGAAAGTGGACCTGTTCAGGGTGTCGAAGAGCTGGGAGTATCCTCCGTATTGGAACTGTGGGTAATCTGCAAGGATGTAGGAGGTTACGTGGTCCGGCAGCAGGTCATCCACCTTGGTTACGACCTCGTATCCGTTGTCCTTGTAGTCGTTGTATCCCTCATCTACCATCGTTGTTTCCAGGTTGTCCCGGATATTTGGTCGATCCATCAGGGATCCCGCGAGCAGTGTCGATCGTGCCCATGACCCCAGGGGTGGATCGATCTCATATCCGAGCTGTCTATCCACCATTATCGAGAGCTCCTCCACGTTCGATGCTGGAAACCTGCCCACGAACACATCGGGGTTCCACTCGATCTCCCCCTCCTCACCGAACACCTCGTTCCTGCTGACGTCGTCCCAGGTCCCCTGCAGGTCCGCATAATAGTAGTCGGTCATAACGAAGTTCTTCTCGTTATCAACTGCGGGGTCGTAGGAGCCGTTGACGAAGGTGTTCCTCATGGGGATGATCTCCCCGTCGCCCACGAGAAGGACCCATTTAAGGTTCATGTGGTTCTTCCACATCGCCGTGATGAAGGACCTGATCTGCTCGGGTTCATCGCGTCCCCACGGCTCGTTCTCCGGTTCGAGGATCCCTTCGGGGCCGTTGAGTGGAATATAGACAGCCTTCACGCCCTTGTTGGTCTTCCACTCGATGAGTGGGGCCATGACGTCAGTAAACTCCACAGGTCCAATGGCAAGGTACTCAAGGCCGTTGATCAGGGGGGTCTGATACTCCCCTTCCCTTGTGGCACTCTCCTCCACAAACCCCCCCATCTCCCCTCCCATCGGGCGATCGTCATGTGCCTGTACCGTACCTGTCAGCAGGGCTACGAGTAGAAAGGACGTTACGGTGCATATGGAAAGCACCCTGGATCTCGTTTCGGCCGAATGCATGATCTGCCTCTTGACCTGTATTGTACCGGATGTGCAATAGATAACCATTTTGGTTAATTGCGTATGGGATCCATCTTCTGGCTCCGCTCAGGGCCGTGCATCAAGGTTAAATCGTCCACCGTTCATAGGGTGCCCCAAGAGCATAGAGGATGAAGAGATGGCCAAAGCGGTCTACGGAACGGTGGTCCTTGCGGGGACGGCCCGAATAGCAAGTCAGATCAGGAGGGGAAAACGCAGAGACCTCTATCACAGAGTGAGAAGGCCACATCTTTGGAAGATGGATACAAAAGCTCTGGAGGCCAGCCTCGCCTCCGTGATCAACAGGGACGACTACATCGTGGGCGAGAACAAATCACTGCTTTACCTGCACCCTTCCCTCACCTCCGTCAGAAATA
Organism: Thermoplasmata archaeon; assembly: GCA_023145185.1. Taxonomy (GTDB): domain Archaea; phylum Thermoplasmatota; class Penumbrarchaeia; order Penumbrarchaeales; family Penumbrarchaeaceae; genus JAGLEG01. The sequence goes on along the minus strand of JAGLEG010000155.1, from coordinate 5,084 downwards.
TAAATTTCCTGAAAAGGGCCCTGTACTTCGCGGGGAAGACGGGGGACCGCCTCTACAGGAGGAATAAGCGTGATCTTCTGTTGTTCCTCTCCCGGGAGGGCAGGTCCCCGATATCCCTGGTGATACAGAATTTGCTTCTATCCGATCACATCGATCCGGACCACCTTGTCGTGGTGGGGCCCAGGAGACAGCTCACCCACGAGCTGGAGCGAAGCGGTTTGGCCGGGGTCAGGGTCCTGGAACAGGGGAGCACCCTCGGGAGGAACCTCATCAAGGGGAGGGAGGCGTTGATCGATGGATCATACGATGGGGAGCATATTCTCTTCATCGGAGGGGACGTGCCGCTCCTTACCCCGAAGGGCATATCCGATTTCATAGAGAGAAGCGGCGTGAAAGACTTCGAGGGCGATATCATCTGGGGGATGGGGAGCAGGGAACAGCTTGGAAAGTACATAGTCGAGCACGACGTGGAACATCTGGGCTCCGTAGGGCCGAACTATCCAAAGAAAGGAAATCTAAACAAGTTCGGAATACCGCTTATCGATGACAGGGGGGTCTTCGGAAAGGGTGGAGTGAGAAGAGAGCTCATGATGGGCAACCTGTTCCTGTACCGGACCTCCTCGGTCAACCAAAAGCTTGTTGACCGGTTCTATTCGCTTCGCAAGATGGGTGCGAACCCGCTGGCCTACCCCTGGTTGATGTGGCACTTCGGTGCCCAACTGCTCCGGGCGGCCAGGTGGAAGCTCACGATCTCGGAGGCGGAGAGGACATTCTCAAGGAACGCAGGGATCGACCTGAGGGTGGGGTATGCCCCGCCGGAGATCACCCTGGACCTGGATTCATATTCCGATCTCAGGCGGTTGAGCGGGGTATACTTCTCGAGGGAGGGGATGGATATCAACCTGGAGATGAGCTTCAGGAAGTTCCTCAGGCAGAAACGAAGGGAGAGGGGCGGACCCATAGGCATCAGCAGGAAAAAAGTAAAAGGAGAGGGATGACCATTACCCGCTGATGAGCCCTTTCAGGTTGAGGGATCGGGATATGGGTGCACAGTTCTGTCAGCTGGAGCGTTCCCTCATTTTCAACGAGGCAATGAGCCATACCGGTTTCGTTCACTACGTGGGAACCAATACGTTCAAGCTTTTGAAATCCAAGTTCACGGAGATCTACGGGAGCCACGTTTACACCGTCCCCCGGGACCTCCGCTCCTCGATAGATGAGGGCAGTTTCATCTCGGTGGAGCCGGGACGTGTTTCCGAGAGGATCTCGGTGGATCGGGGCCGTTTCGTCAAGGGGAAGGAGGAGCCCAGAAAACTGCTGGTGGCCGAGGTGGAATCCGCGGCCCCTGCGGTGCTGGCCCTGCCCTCCCCCGAGCTTCCCAGGGACGAGTTCCTCGACAGGATATCGAGATCATGGAGATCTGCCCAGGAGGATATGCTGGACAAGGTGATGGCGCTTCTGATGGTATCGGCCCCATCATCGCTGTACGGGGCCGGGGGCATCGGCTCGGAGGGGCTTGAGGTAACAAGGGACCTGTCCAAGGGGACGCCCCGTAACGTCGCAGACACCGTTCTCGCCCAGCTCCCCGCCGAGTTCCGGATGAGGTCCAGATCGCCATACTACTTCACCAGGGTGGATTCGCTCACCACCGTGAGGTCCTTAGGGAGGAACAGGTCCGATGAGGGGTGCTTCACGTTGGTCCATCCCCACCGTGTGACCGACGCGTGGACCAGGGAGAAGATACCTATCCAGCTTCCGTTCATCCTCAGGGAGGCTCAGTTCAGGGGCCGCCTTCCGGAGCTGGACCTGGACGTGCTGGATTTCCAGCTGACCGCGTTGTATACTCCCCCTCCGGCGGAGAACATGGTCGAGGAGATGATGGGCAGGGTGAAGAAGAGGGGAGAGTCCCTCATGTTCGACGCGGTCGGGCTGGGGCTGCCCGACCAGATGGCCTCCGTGAGGATCGCGTTATCGCTGGCCAGGTTGAACGTCGGGAGGGTATTTCGCACGGGAAAATACGTGAGGCCCCTGGAAAACCCCCTGGACGAAGGAGAGCGGCTGTACTATGCTCTGATGGAGCAGGGAATGGAGGAGGTGGGGAGAAAGAAGGAGGAGGAGAGGTACGGGGGGATGAGGTCCCACCCCTGGAGGGAGAGGCTGAAGGACCTCGACAGGAGGATATACTATCGGTTGAGGATATCTGCCGAGGAGACGGGTGTCGATCGGGTCCCCAGGGAGAGCATCATGCCTGATATCGAGAGAAGGACGATAGACAAGGCGCTGGATCGGCTGAACCGGTACGGCTACATACTGTTCATGAAAGGCGGCACGGAGATCAAGGTGGTTGTGGAATCATCTCCCGAGGACCACTCCTGATCTGAGCCGATACCTCGGCGAAGATAAGACTATTCTTCGGAATAGTCGTCATCTGAGTAGACACCTCTACGAAGGTTAGAGTGATTACCAGATCACTCCTCTTCATCTTCCTCTCCGCCCGGCGCACCCCACCCGATCTTGTCCCAGGTCCTGGACAGTTCCGCCTTTATGCCTGGACCTATCGCCGATACCTCCATCTTCTCCTTCCTGATCATCCTCTCGACGAAACGTATCCTTCGCCTCAACCCCGCCCTGTTGGCGTTCTGGATCTCCAGTCCCGGCCTCCTGTTCACCTCGATGACCAGAACTCCCTTTTTATCGTCCACCGCCAGGTCCACGCCTGCAAAACCCATTCCCATGGCGTCCGAGGCGGCGGATGCCGTCTCCATGATCTCCTCCCACATGTTGAAGCCGAAGCCGACCAGGGAGCGCCCGGTCCCCGGGTGCCTTCTGGAGCTTTTCCTGCCTATAGTTCCCGAGATTATGCGTCCCTCCGATATCGATATGCCTGCAGCGAAGGCGCCCTGATGGACATTTGCCTTGCCGCCTGAACCCTTGGTGGGCAGCCTGGTCATTGCCATTATCGGGAATCCCTTGAAGATCACCACCCTGATATCCAGAAGGCCCATCGTCGCCAGCTCTCTCAGCCTTCTGGAGAGGATGATCCTCTCCTCGATAATGGCAGTATCGGGGGTGCCTGCCAGGTATCTGCCGTTGATTATCCTCATCGCGTGGCGGACCAGATAGGGGGCGTCAACGCCCTTTCCCGACGTGAGTATGAACTTCCTGGCAACGATCCTCTGCACCACGAGGATCCCGGTGCCGCCGTGGCCCTGGCTGGGTTTGATGACGAACCCCTCTTGTCTGGTGGTCAGCCAATCCTGAAATGGTATCAGCTCCTCCTCGGAGGCCACCGTCATCAACGTCTCGGGGATCGGGATCCCCGCCTGGCCGAGTATTCCCTTCTGGTACAGCTTGTCCATGGATTCCATAAGGTCCTGGGGGTTGTACTTCTTCAGGTAACCCCTCCATGTGTCCTTTTCAAGTATGTCGCCCTTTCCGTAGAAGGAGACGGGAAGTCTCACGCTCCCCTCGCGCCTGAGCTCCCGCTGGACCTGCCTGAACCGGTAGGGCCTTCTGAGCAGACGCCTGAACCATCCCATCCGTTTTCTCCTTCGAAACCTCAAGTTTGACCACCAACCATACGATTGCAGCCTGGATGACCTTGGATGGACCTACTCTCGTTTAAATTATGTGATGGCCGTCCCGGGGAACCCTCTCTATCACCATTCCCTCGATGTAGATGGGCTCTAGCTTCTTTGAGACGCTCAGGGCCGTCTGAAGCTTCCTCCTGTGGTCGGAGTGCACGGTGTAAAGCAGATCGCCCTTTCTCACCTTGTCGCCCTTCTTCTTGTGCAGGTAGATCCCGCCATATTTTTCGTGTGGACAGCCGGCGGCCCTGCATATCTTCACGATCGACCTGTTGTTGATCGAGGCCACATACCCATCCTTTGGCGCACGGACCTCATCGACGTATCGGCTCTCCCTGACAGACCCGGAACCGATCTCCTCGAGGTCGCATCCCTGGGCCCTGATGATCTCCTTGAACTTCTCGAGGGCCCTGCCGCTTTTCAGGATCTCCTCCGCCTTGCGTTTACCGTTCTCGTGCGTCCCACCCATCTCCAGAATGATCCCGGCGATCGAGAGGGCCTTCTCCACAACGCTTGAGGAGGGTGTCTTACCCTCCAGCACCTGGAGGGCCTCCTTCACCTCGAGTGCCGGGCCTATGGCCCTTCCGATAGGCTGACCTCCGTAGGTGATGGCACATTCGACGTGTATCCCGATGCCGTCGCCTATCTCGATGAAGTCCCTCGCGTACTTGCGCGCCAGGGCCATGTCCGGGACCTTGGTGTTCTCCCCGGTGGGTATGTCGATGAGGAGGTAGTCTGCTCCCACCGCCTTCTTCTTTGCCAGGACGGATGCGATCACCTGGGAGTAGGGATCTATCGCAAGGGGGTACTCGGCCCTTATGATGATATCATCCGCCGGTGCGATGTTGACCCCGCCTCCCCATGCGATCACACCACCCACGGTCTCGGTTATGTTCTTGATGCGGTGGGAGGGCAGCGTCACATTGGCTATCGTCTCCAGGATGTCCGCAGTGCCTCCGGCGGAGGATATCGCCCTTGAGCACGTCTTGGGAATGAGGAGCCCCGCAGCCGCCACGATCGGGACCACGATAAGTGTGATCTTGTTCCCTGGAGCCCCTCCTATGGAGTGGAAATCGTAGATGGGCTCTCCGTCGATGTCTATCACCTCACCGGTCTTGACGATGCTCATCGTCAGGTCCTTGATCTCCCGGTTGTTCATCGGATTGATGTAGGTGGCGGTGACGAAGGCCGCCAGCTCAACGTCCGAGAGGAGATGGTTCGTTATGTCCTCCGTCAGCACCTGGATCTCCTCGGCCTCCAGCTCCAGACCCTTCATTATCTTCTTGATGATCTCTATGGAACGGGGCCTCTGAGCGGGCACCATTCTGACCTCCTCTCCCCCCGCCACCTTCAGGATGCCTCCTCCCCTTTTCAATACGCCGATCGAGCCGACCCCGACCACGGAGTCCGTCAATTCCACAAGCGCTGTGATGGAGCGGTCGTCCCTGGACACCTTGACCCGGTCCAGGGCCCTCAGTCCCAAAACACGGGCGTAGG
>JAGLEG010000154.1 GCA_023145185.1 Thermoplasmata archaeon | reverse complement strand
CCGATATGGGCTTTGAACTCATCGCAGACCGATCCTATCTCGGGAAGGGAGAGGTGATCGTTCTCGCTTTCGTCCCAGCACATCCCCCTCCAACCCCCGCCGTGGTTGGCCAGGTGAACGTTATACTTGTATGCGGGGTACGTGTCGGCCCCCCACTTCAGGAACTTCAGGAGCTCTTCATCTCCTCCCGTGTTCAGCTCGTTATCCGTCCATTCGGGGTCGATATCGGTGAGATTGAGCTCTATCGATCCTCCCTCGTGCACCTCGAGAAGGCGTGTGTCCCCCGTCCCCTCCTTGTCCAGGATCACCAGGATGTTGCTATCCTCGCTGTCTGGTACCATCTCAAGGAAATGGAGGTTGCACAGCATCATGTTCCACTCGCCCAGGTTCCCGTCGCCGCAGAACCAAAGGAGAGAGGTCCATTGGGCGATGTGTGTATCCTCCTCCTCATCCGGTCCGAACTTTCCCCCAGACCGGACGATCAGCGATGCCGCGACCAGAATAAATACTGCCGTTAAGGCGATCGCTCCGATAGCCAGTTTCCTCTTCATTATTCGAGGATAGACACACAGGTGTTATATTGGTTTTGGTGAGATATTCACACTCACTGGCCTCTTTTTACCCTTGAAACAAGATATATGCCGGCAAGGACGATCGGCGCCCCCAATATGGCGCCGATGAATGGAGTCTCCCCGAGGAACAGGAATGCCAGGAACGTTGAACCTACTGGCTCTCCCAGCAGTGAGACCGATACGAGGGTGGGGGAGACGTACTTCAAAGCCCAGTTGTAGACGGTGTGTCCAAGGAGCATCGGCCCCAGTGCCAATGCCCCGAAGAGGAGATATTCGGAAGGGTCCGTCACCAGAAGGTCGGCACCGACGTAGAGGGAGAATATCAGGAGGAAGAGCATCGCCGATCCGTAGACGAAGAAAACGTAGACCCAGAGGTTGAGATCCCTCCTGAACCTGCGGCCCGAAAGGATGTATAGGCCGGCCATCAGGGCCCCTCCGAAGGCGAGAAGGTTTCCGGTGAGGGAGATCCTGGATACGGTAAGGTCACCCCCCATTATGACAAGCGAGCCGACAAGGGCAACGATCATCCCGATGATCCCCATCCTGCTGAGCTTTTCCTTGAAGAGAAGATATGCGAGTGTTGCGACGAAGATCGGATGGGTGGTGACGAGTAGGACGGATGATGCCACCGTTGTGAACTGGAATGACCAGATCCACATGGAGAAGTGGAGGGCCAGCGCCATCCCCACAACGCTGAGCTTCAATACCGTTGTTATCGACGGCCTCTGAGCTCTCGATCTCATCTTGAAGATCGCTATTGGCGCTATCACGATCTGTGCGATAAGCAGCCTCCAGAAAGCGATGGTGATAGGATGGCTTGAGGAGAGCTTGATGAAAAGTGCGGCGGTGGAAACGGCCAGTATGGCAACCGCGATCCACGCGTTCGCGTAGCCGGGTCTAAACGGCCCGAATGAGGCTTCTTCATCCCCGTTTCCCATACGTGGTTGGAGTGGATTGTTATTATATAATAGGTTCCGATTTGGAGGGGCGATGGTGGGTTACAAGAATATTCCCGAAGGTTTCCAGATCCGGAGAGGAGAGAATATCATAGAGGTTCCAGGCGTGGTAATTGCAGGCCCCATGGCCGGCGTCAACGACCCCCCTTACCGCAGGATCCTCCACTCCCATGGGTGCCCGTTATCATTTACGGAGATGCTCTCCTCCCGTGGGCTCTCTGAGGGCAACGTGAAGACCGAGGAGTTCCTGGACCGCGGAGAGCTTCCAGGTCTGGTGGGAGCGCAGATATTCGGCTCGGACCCGAAATACCTCACCGCAGCAGCGAGTGAAGTGGAGGGAAGGGGCTATCCGATCATTGATCTCAACGCGGGGTGTCCCAAGAAGAAGGTGCTCGCACAGGGGTCCGGTGGTGGGCTGCTCAGGGACCGGGAGAACTTTCTCAATTGTGTCTCATCCATACTGGAGAGCGTGGAGGTCCCGGTGGGGGTCAAGACCAGGATAGGTTTTTACGATCTCGATGAGGGATATATGCTGGATCTTCTGCACGATATCCAGGAGCTTGGGGTCTCCTTCATCTCGGTCCACGGCAGGACCGTCAAGGAGGGTTTCACGGGGAGGGCGAACAGGGAGATAATATCGAAGATCTCCAGGAGGCTGAGGGTTCCACTAATTGCGTCTGGGGATGTATATTCCCCTGACGATGTGGCCGACTACCTGGGGAGGGGAGCCACGGCCGTCATGGCTGCAAGGTGTCTGATGGGCGATCCCACCTGGATCAAACGGTGCGTGGAGACGTTGAGGTCTGGTGTGGATTGGACCAGATATCCCATTTCTCCCTCTCAGGTGGAGGTTCACATGGGGATCTTGCGCGATCACCTCTCCCTGGCCCTGGGCCATTACGAGGAGAGGAGGGGGTGCATCAACATCCGCGCCCACATGGGCTGGTACCTCAAACCCTTCAAGGGCAGGAACCTCTTTCACGACAGGTTGTATGCTTCCATTACCGGGGAGAGCGTTCTCTCACTTATCGATGATATGGAAAAGGCGTGGAAGTCCCATCTGGCGCGATAGTTATTTTTGTGGAGTATGCGATGCCCCACCCGGT